>JALZUH010000054.1 GCA_023301645.1 Akkermansiaceae bacterium | reverse complement strand
GGAGCTACCTCATTGAGTGCACGAAGTGCTTCTGAGGCCATCCACTTTGCTTGGCCTGTATTAACAGGGCTGTAGTTACTCGGTGCAGAGGATGGATTAATGACGGGAGGGTCACCATCAGACCACCATAATGGATGCGCGGGCTCGGCAGTAGTCACTGATACTGAGCTAAGGAGCACCAGCAAAGCTAATGCTGGCTTAGCGATTACTTGTGATGAGAATGAAGTGCAGGAAGGCATAGATGGATGAAGGAAGTTGAAAGGCCTCTCAAAAAAATGAAGCCTATTGCTGAGCATGGCTTCAGCTAGTCGTTATGATGGTCAATGAAAGGTGTTTGAAAAAGAGAGTTAATGACTAAAGTCTTTATTCTAATAGGTTCGGCCTGATTATTCGCCAAATGCCCCCATAGAGATATCTCCTTGGGCATTAGAAATAATCACCTCTCCGTCTAGTGTAATACTTCCTCCTACCTGTAGCGACTCGTCCACACTTAACATGGTAGTATCTATAGACTCCGCAGCTATATGAGATGCTGTAATTGCACCGCTAACACTTGCATCTCCGCTCACTGCTAGCTTCGTATTACCTCTTGTCACAGCATTATCACCGACTGCTAATGAGTTGTCGGTATTTGTTTGCGCATTAAAGCCAATCGCAACTGAATTATCAGCGTTTACTGTGCTACTTTCTCCGACTGCTAGTGCATATCGACCGGTGCTTTGTGTATTGTTTCCAATGATCAGTTTATTACTGAGTCTTAAACTTCCAAATTCATCATAAACTTCTTCTTCATAAATTTTCAGGTTTGAGTAAGTAACTGATGCATTACTAGACGCTACGTCATCATCAGACATTACGGTTAAATACTGAACTTCTCCGATGTGAAAATCACCTAAGTTGATTCTAAAAGTGACATCATTCCCATAGTCATCTTCGGTATATGACTCAGAAACAGAATTTTGCCATTCTTGGCTCCCTCCAAATGTAATTGCACATTCTGGGTTCGATGTGCTCACAATATTGTTGTGTAAAACCACACCAACAACTTCGCCTACAGGATTGGCATTTATTGTGACCTCAAGTATCGTGTTTGCTGTTATTTCGTATGGCGTTTCTAATAGAAAACGAGACCACCAGTTACCCGTAAACGTTATACTTTCGCCGTCTTGGCTTACTGAGTAAGAGCCCTCTGTAGCGCGATTTTGATTCTTAACATTTAAACTTGGGTTACTTGAAAAATTAAATTTCCCTTCAGAGTCAATTTGCTGCGCATTAGCGCTCAAACTGAACATTACAGACAAAGATAAAAGAGCGACTGTATGTATATTAAGCATTATTCTTACATACCTATCAAAGTGCAAAAGAACAGTCAATCTAATATTAAACATAAGGTGCAAGCTAGTGTTCGATCGCCTTTGCTCAGAATCAAACTTCATTACCCACTCAAATAAACCATTACTATCCTTGATCAATGCCGACGAGGGTGCTTACCTTCTCCCGTGCTACAGATCGTATTCAATGAAATCAGCGCTGCTGAAATATCCCACCTCGACACGCTCTCTCAACTAGAGCTTCTCGATGCCTTTAAGGTCACTCAGGCCGACTTAGTAGAGCTCGATGGTGAGCGCTTTGGCAAACTTGAGCGTGAGGGAAAGGTCTTCTACCGGTTCCGCGCAGATGACCACCGCATCTACTTCGAAGTCGTCAATGACTCCGTCGTCGTCCACCGTGTGCTCAATAAAAACACCTTCTCTGACTTCCTGTTTCGCTCGAAAATGCCTCTCTCCGAGGACGAGCAACTCGCCGAGTCCAAGCACTTCTGGAACCTCATCGATGAGGGCAGAGAAGCGCGCAAGATGTAGCCTAGCTTGAGGCAGGCACCTTCTTTACAAAGCAGGCCTTCAGGGCGATGGATAGTCCATCCATCTTACAGTCGATCTCATGATCACCATCGACGAGTCGGATGGGCTTAGACTTCATGCCGCTTTTGAGAACCTTCGATGTGCCCTTGAGCTTGAGATCCTTCACCATGGCGACGATATCACCGCTTGCCAGCACATTGCCGTGTGCGTCCTTTACCACACGGTCTTCGACTACATCCTCTTCTTCGACAGCCTCGCTCGCCCACTCATGACCGCAGGTCATACATTCGTAATGGTCGGCAAATTCGGCAACATCATTCATCGTGCATAAGGGACAGGAAATCTCAGACATGGCTAGGATTTAGAGCAGCCTCTACATAGCTTGCAAGTCTTTAACCTAGACTCTCCCTATTTAACGACTAACTTTCAGACAGCGCCACCTCTATCTCGGCGCTCACCTCTCTCCACGCACAGCAACAACCGCAACAGCAACAGCAACCACCCTTAACCGACTCTAAGCACCCATGCACCTACCTATCCACACCATTCTCACCCACCCCGGCGGCGCCCACAAAGACGACTTCTTAGCATGCAGCCTGATGGCTCATGAGCATAGAGCACCCATCGTCCGCCGTGAGCCCACTGCAGAGGAGCTGAATGACCCGCAGGTATGTGTCATCGACGTTGGCCTAGAGCACACACCCTCGAAGTATAACTTCGACCATCACCAATTCCCCCGTGACTACACGCCGACCTGCGCGCTCACTCTCGTCCTCCAGCATCTCGGTCTCTACGAAGATGCTCGACTATTTTGCGACTGGCTAGAGCCTGCTGAGTGGTTCGACACGCGTGGACCCGGTAAGACGGCTGAGTGGCTAGGTATCAGCCGCGAGGTCGTGGGTAAGCTCAACTCCCCGATCGACATCACCATGCTGCGTAGATTTGCCAAGTCTGAGAAGCTCTCCCCAGGAGAGCCTGTCTATGAGCTCATGCTCATGATTGGAGAAGACCTCATCAAGCATCTCAAAGGGGCTAGAGAGAAGCTCGACTTCGTCAGCACCCATGTCCAGCGCTGGGAAATGACCAAAGGTGGTGAAAACTTCAGCGCCCTCTACATGCCACGCGTAGAAGATGCAGACGACGACCTATCCTCAGGACTCACTCGCTACATCTTCCTCAATGAGCTCGACCAAGAAATCGCAGGCACCGTCATCCCTGATAGCCGAGGAGATGGATTCGGTATCGCTCGATTCAATGACCACCCGCAGCTCGACTTCACCCGTATCGAAGACGAGGATGATGTCCACTTCGCACACAAGAGTGGCTTCCTCTGTAAGACAAGTGCCACTGACCCCGAGCGCCTGAAAGAGATCCTCCGAGGAGGCTGGGAATAATACTCAGCGGCTAAAAAGACTCACCCGCACGCCTAGGTCACATCCCACATCATGAAACTTCCCGCTCTCATCCTCACACTGATCCTTACTCAGCTCGCAGCGACCTCCACGAGTATAGCTGATGAGTCACAGCACAACGATGAGGCTGGAAGTCATTTTGATAAGATCCTCGCGTCACGACCCACTGCCAGAACTCCTTCATACACGCTCAACTACAGCCTATCGGCTGAAACGGACTTTGATGATGTAGATGGAAACTTCTCCTACAGCCAGCTCACGCTTCAAGGAGGGCTTTATAAGCCTATCAAGCTACATCAGAACCACACCATCATCATCAATTCTGCCTTCACCAGAACCAATCTCCAAACCGACACCTTCCTCTCAGACCTCGACCTTTACGAGCTGAGCCTGAACTTCCGCTGGATCTACAGTAAGCCAGGAAGCAGGTGGGCATGGCTCAGCTCACTCAGCCCCAGTATTACCTCAGACCTTGGTGAAGTCAGCTCCGAGAGCTTCGCTCTCGATGGCATAGCTGGATTTAGCTACCAGAAATCAGCTAGCTTCAGCTGGCTCGGTGGCTTTGTCTTTTTCCTCAATGATTTTGAAAAGCGCATCTTCCCTGGCATAGGCTTCCGCTGGCGCCCAGATGTGGCCACTGAGCTAGAATACACCGGCATTAGACTCAGAGGCTCATGGCAACCTTCTGACGACTGGATCTGGCGATTTGACGCCCGCCCAGCAGGTGGCACTTGGCACATCAATGAGAACAACCAAGACCTCAATATCGACGTAGACAGCTACCAAGTCGGCATCGGCGTCGAACACCGCCTGACGAAGAAACTCTGGCTAGGGCTCACCGGTGGCATCACCTTAGGCAATGAGCTCGAAATCGAAACCTCCTCAGGCAGACGACTCTTCAGAGAAGACGCAGAGACAGGCTGGTTCGGCCAATTAGGCCTGCGCCTAACTATCTGGTAGCTCTATACCTTGAGAGATTCATTAAGGGTGAGCGCTATTGCTCACAGCACAGCCACGCCAAGAGACCCCGCTCAATCAGCTACGCCTTATAGCGAGAAGTCGTCTTGCTCGCTCAGCTCCCCCCTGCTTGATCACCTGATTTGATCCAGCCACAGCCTTGGGCAGACCATCGCAGCATGAGCGATACATGCACGCCGCATGAACAAGTATTCACATTCCACATGCGCTCAGTCTACTCAGCAGGGCACAACCCATCTAAACACAAAAAACCCCCACTGAAGTAACTCAGTGAGGGTCTTTGAAAATTGATAGGTATTCTCGGAAGCTTAAGAAGCCTCAGGAAGAGCCACGTTTACACGGCGGCCATCCTTGTCGAAGAAAACATTACCGCTAACAAGAGAATAGATTGTGTAATCTTTTCCGATGCCTACGTTTGCACCTGGGTGCCACTTCGTGCCACGCTGACGGAGGATGATGTTACCAGGGATAACTTTCTCTCCGCCGAACTTCTTAACGCCGAGGCGCTTGCTACGTGAATCGCGACCGTTCTTGACGGATCCTTGTCCTTTCTTATGAGCCATAGTGGTAGATAATTAAGAGTTAAAATTGATAGAATTAGCTAATGCTAGTGATCTGTAGCTTCGTAAGACTGCGGCGGAAGCCTTTAGTCTTGTGATAGCCTTGACGACGCTTGAACTTGAATGCCACACCCTTTTTGCCGCGGAACTGATCCACAACTTTAGCTGTAACTGTTGCACCTGCAACGTTAGGAGTGCCAACAGTAGTGTCTGTGCCGTTATTAACGAGTAGAACTGTGTCGAACTTTGCTTCGGAACCAACTTCAGCGTCGATTTTTTCGACGTCGAGTGTTTCTCCTTCTTGAACGCGGTATTGTTTACCACCTGTTTTAAAAACTGCGTAGGCCATGGGAATGTATCTCCTGGGAAATGCTTAGTATGCTTGCGACGGAACTCCCCTTGAGCGCCGTTCGGAGGCGGAATTCACCATAGTAATAGATCAGGAGCAAGCATATTTTTGTATTTAAGGCCGATATTTTAAAAAAGATCCGATATTAGCCGACTCTGACCTTGTCCGCCCCACCCGATACCAGCTAATTCAAATACTCAGATCACAGCTCGAATGCCTGATAAGAAGAAAGGCCTCACCATAACATTGTAAGCGTCACCTAAGATACTGGTGCAGCTATAAAACCATAATACAAGGCACTTAAGCCCCATCAAGCTACCTTAAGGCGACCAGACTAGAGTCTCGCAGGCACTCTAGCTCTTGCCAAATTCGGCAGCGACTTTCTTCGCTGAGGCTACGGTGTTTTTGTGCAGCTCTGCAGTGAGCTTGGGGTCTTTATTATAGCCGCCACCATAGAGGACGGCGATGGGGATGCGGTTTTTAACAAAGGCGCGAATAATAGTTTCGTCGCGTCGCTTCATCTCTTCGGTGGTAAGCATCATTTTACCGAGCTGATCCTTGGCGTGATTATCAGCGCCTGCCACCCAGATGACGATGTCGGGTGAGAAGACGTCGAGTGCGGCAGCTAGGCTCTGGAAGAGCTGCTTGAGATACATATCACCTTCTACGTAACGGACGGTTTTCACATCCATCGATCCAGAGACGTCAGTAGTCATCGAGGCGGTCATGCCTACGTGGATGGAATAGGTAAATACTCGCGGATCATTGTGAAGCAGGCTATTTGTGCCATTTCCCTGATGCGCGTCGGTATCGACAATCATGATGCGGATACCCGGGCGCTTCTCTTGGAGGTCGCGCACAGCAATAGCTACATCATTAAAAACGCAGAAGGATTCCCCACGCTCCTTAAAGGCGTGATGTGTGCCGCCGGCTAGGCAGACTGCGACTCCCTCAGTAAGGGCAGCGTGACAGGTCTGGCGCGTGGCCTCTGCCTCAGTAGCACATCGTGAGAAGAGCTTATCGGTAATGGGGAGACCGAGCTCTAGCTGCTCACGGCGGTCGAGCGCTCCGTGATAGATCTTTGACAGATAGCTATCATCGTGAACTCGCTTGAGAACGTGGAGGTCACTTTGGCTTACATTGATAATTTCCTCAGGGCGAATGATGCCGCTCTCGAGTAGCATTTCTCGACTTGTTGAGAACTTCTGACCTTGAAACAGGTGATTATCAGGCAGGTCGGCACTGAGGTCGAGGTCTGATGAATAAAAGCAACGCATGAGAATGATGGTTTAAAAATATAGAGTCGATCGGTATCGGCTGCAAAAAATTCATAAAGCGGAACCAAGGTGCTGGAAAGGTTGAAATGCATTTTAGAACAAGGATTTTACTATTTTAAATGACAGCATCTCACAGATCGCTTGCCGAATGAATGATGTGTGACTGATTTCACCATGATCATCGCCCTGTGAAATGTCCGCGTGATCTCCTCAATGAAGTCGCCCCTCAAACAAAATGAATTATTGTGAATATTATCCTCATCTCAGGCGTAGTAATAAGATAACATAACCTATGATGCTTTTAAATACCTCTAACACTTTAGCCCTAAGCCTCTCTGTTGCTTGCTTCGGCCTGCTGCCACAAATCTCCTCAGCAGTCGAAAAACCTAACGTCATCATCTTCTACGTTGATGACTTAGGCTGGCAAGATATCGAGCTCAACGACATTGACGAGCCGTGCGCTTACGACACCCCTCACATCAAGAAACTAGCTGCTGCTGGTATGAATATCACACAGGGATACTCCCCTGCCCCCACTTGTGCCCCATCTCGCGCTGCTATTATCTCAGGGCAGCACCCTGCACAGACAGGCATGACTAATGTCGGCCTAGGCACCGCCAAAAAAGGCAGAGCAAGTGAGCGACTAGCAGACCCTTATCTCGAAGGGCACTATGACACGAAAATCCTAACCATTGCTGACGCACTGAGTGCCAATGGTTACCGCACTGGTCACTCAGGCAAGTGGCATATCGGACTCTCAGCAGCAAGCTATGGCTTCGACGTGGTGAACCAAGAACGAGGTGTGCACCGCAGCGTGCCCGACCGCACCACTGATTTCGCAACCGCCAATGACGAGAAATACCCACTTAGTAAAAAGAAATACTTCCCACAAACTAAAAAATCGCCCGAAGGGATCTCCTACCCATATGACGAGGTGACCGAGTCAGCCATTGACTTCATCGAGAAGAATAAAGAAGAGCCGTTTTTCCTCAATCTCTGCCACTGGATGGTTCACTGGCCTATGCTCACGCGTAATGGCGAGCTCCTTGAGTATTACTGTGATAAGTTTGACCAGCCGTTCCCACCTAAGAAGGGTGACATGACTGAGCCAGGACAGCGTAACCCTTACTTCGCCGCCATGGTCACTACTGTTGACTGGAGTCTTGGCCGTATGGTCGACTACTTAGAGTCCACCGACGACCCGCGTAACCCAGGCAAGAAGCTCAGTGAGACCACCTACATCTTCTTCACCTCAGATAACGGCGGCGCGGAATCTCGCGGGCCAGAAATCCTCTCTGATAATGCCCCACTGAAGTATGGCAAGAAATACAGCGAAGAAGGAGGTATCCGTGTGCCCATGGTCATCACCGGCCCATCGATCAAGCCAGAGACCAAATATGACGGCCTAGTCAATCAGCTCGACTACTTCCCAACGATTCTCAATCTCACCCAATCAACCATTAAGCCAAATCACTTCGAAAAGCTCAGCGGCCTCGACATCACTCCCGTCTTGGAGTCAAAGAGTCAGGATATTATCGATGCAGAGGGCAAGCCTCGCCAGCACCTCTTCTGGCACTTCCCGCACCATGGGGATCTGAATATGAAGTCGGCTATCCGAAGCGGTGACTTCAAACTCTATAAACGACACGGGTTTGACGACTACGAACTATACCGACTCTATAAAGATGGCCAGAGAGCTGACTTGGAGGAGAAGAAGAACCTCGCTGAGAATCCAGAATTCAACGCCGAGGTCGTGCGTCTAGGCGCTATACTTGACCAAGATCTAGCCGCTGTGAACACCCAGCCGATCTACTTAAACCCTGAGTATAAAGAGAAAACAGCACCCGCCATCAACATGAAAAACACCACCGTGAAGGTGACTAAAAATCAGGCAGTGGTGACCATCGCCAAAACAGGCCCCGCGCTCAAGCAAGCATTTGCCATCTGCCAACCTCACCCTACCAGTGAGCAGAAAGGCAAGCGCCACAAAGGAACCGCATCAGCACTCGATGAGCTCATGGGTATGAAGCACGCCGCTCAGATCGCCGCAGACGGATACTCCGCCAGTGCTACCCTTCCAAAAGGCGTAAAGGCCGCCATCTACATGCTCGTAGACGAGCACAACTACATCTACTACACTAAGCTGGCAGCCGCACCTGCCGCTAAGTAGCTACACGCAGCACCTAGTAGCCTGCGAAATTCACCGCTCAACATCCTGCACTCGATCTACCTCCTCACACTACCGTAGAGGAGCATGGTTTGGTAGCGGGAGATTGCGGAGTCGGTTTTTAGCTTAAAGATTCCAAAGCCTGCTTGGCTAGTGCTCTTTGGGGTGATCTTCATTTCATATTCCCAGCCTTCGCGAATGGTGCGGAGCTGGTAGGTGAAGTTGGCACTGGTGCCGCTGTGGTGCTTGATGTGGATGGGGGTTTGGTCGGAGACGGTGAGCTTGACGGTCTTTGTGCTGAGGGCTTCGTTCCGATCCCAGAAGGTGGTTACTGGCTCGATCTTAAAAAGCTCTGGGATGGTGACGTAGATATCGAGGGTTGTAGATGGGGTTTTGGGGTCGTCGTCTGTTGTCCAGAGCAGCATGGATTTATTGACTTCGCCGGAGAACTTGCCGAGCTCAAATCTCAGCTCGATGATTCCTTTTTCTCCGGGCTGATAGGTCATTTTTTGACCCTTTACCTTGGAGTAGAGGCAGGAGCATACGCTGTCGACGCGGGCGATGGTGATGGGCTTGGCTGTTTGATTGGTAAAACTAAAGGGGACAGTGACTTCGGTGGCGTCTGCCGCGACGACGATGTCGACACGATTCTTCTCGAAGGTGAGCGCTTCACCAGCTCTGCCCTCGGCGTGGAGCTGGGTGATCGCGAGCACAGCGATTAGTCCTAGGATGATTAGCTGGGTGATGCTGGTTAGGGCACTTTGGCGCTGCAGGTGTGTCTTGGGGGAGGTCATGTTATTGTTTGGTCTTGGACTCGATGAGCGCTACGAGCTCGACTTCAATAATGAGCTGTCCTCCGCGCCACTTCGGCCCGCGAATGTAGAGTGGTTTACCGACGGTTAGCGCTTGATCAGTTTTCATGATCTTGCGGTTTTGCTGCCAGAGCTGGAGGTCGAGTTTGAGGCAGTCTTTACACACTTCACCTTTGGATTCGTAGCTGAGGAGTATCTGCTTGGAGGGGTTGAGCGGGGTGAGCCAGTTTTCGTAGCTACGCAGGACAGGCTGGGTGTCGCTACCGAGTTTACGGTAGTTTTTAAACTTCATTTTCGCCATGTTGCTAAGCTTAGTAGTCATGGCGGCATCGAGCTTACTTAGATTAGCACCTAGCTGGCTGACATCGCCATCTGTGCCGATGTAGAGTGTGGCTTTGAGTCGTCCTACAGGGTCTTTACCATGATCTGCTCCTTGATCAGCGATGAGTGACGCAGGTATGGTAAGCAGTAGGTATAACGCGGCTAGTATCAGCTTGGCGAAGGGTGTGCGGTTATAGCTATGATGATAGCTTGGGCATGGTTCAGAGTAGGTGATCATGATGACGCAGTGGAGGCTTCTTCGGTTAGAGGCTTAGCGGGTCTAGTGCTGATGACTTATAAGTGGGCTCTGAGTATACGTATTCTTGACGTCCATCTCTTTGGGGGAGAGTTGGCTGAGTTCGTTCTTGGGCAGGAGCAGGTGTATTCTCGACATTGAGCCTGATCATTTCGACGTCGTCGGGTATGTCTTCGAGTCCGTCGAGGACGATGATGACACTGCTGTCTTGGTCGAGTGAGTGATACATCTCTGCAGTGACATCACCATCTGGAGTGTAGACGGAGTCTAGCGAGGATATTTCAGGTATCCCTGCTACTAGCTGTGTTTCTGCGACACTTAATGCTGCGACATTGCGTGAGCCATACTGCGTGCCGAGGATGAAGCAGAGCGCCATAGCTGCGGCCACTGCGGGCATGACTACTGCTGGTGTGACGAGTCGCTGCCAGAGGGGGTTTTCAGGCTCATTTTGCTGAGTGTTACCTTCTGTGGCGATGGCTTCGTGGGCTGGGTTTCTATTGATTTCTCGCAGGATCTGCTGATTGAAAAACTCGGGGTAGGGCGGCTCTATGTCGCGATGGATTTCTTCACTGATTCTGGTATTGAGCGCTGCTAGCTGGTCGCGCTGGTGGAGGAGCTCAGGATGGCTCTCTGCCCACTTCTCGCAAGCCTTGAGGCGATCGCCTTCGAGCTCTCCATCCATCCAGAGGGTGAGTGTTGCCTCGTCAGGCTGGGTGGTTTGGGGTGTTGTTACTTCTTTCATGGCGATGCTATTTGATGGGTCTCTCAGAGATAGATTAGGGTGACTTGATGACTATCTGGAGGGAGTGGGTTTGAGGTAAGCCTGGAGTTTTTTACGGGCGTAGTAGATGCGGCTCATGACTGTGCCCATGGAGTTTTCTGTGATGTCGGCAATTTCCTTGTAATCCATACCCTGCACTTCGCGCAGCAGGATGACTTCACAGTGCTCAGGGGATAACTTGGCGAGGGCTGACTTGATCGTGTCTCTCAGCTCTTCCTGCACTAAGGCTTCGTCTGGCTGCTTGATTTGCTGTGGTGATGTGGCACCACTGGAGTCGATTCGCCCAGCATCGAAGAGCTCGTCATTAAGCTCACCTTCACTCTCGATGCGGCGCTTTCTTAGCCAGTCGTAGACGACATTATGGCTGATGCGAAATAGCCAGGTGCTAAAACGAGCACGCGCCTCGAACTTCGGCAGTGCTCTCCACGCCTTCACAAAGGCCTCTTGTGAGAGATCCCATGCATCGGCATCATTTTTGACCATATTGACTATCATTGCGTATATTTTTCCTCGGTGCTTTGTCACCAGACGATCAAAGGCTCGGGTGTCACCAGATTGGGCTTCGATCACCCATTCTGCGTCTTCACGTGAGCTTTGCTCTGCTGCAAGTTTACTGGATTGCTCCAAGCTTTCTTGCTCTTCCTGATTTCTCTTACTGGAGCCGCCTCCGTCCGAGCTCTCTGTGGAGAGAGCCCCTCTGAGCTTTTTGGACGTGATGTGGCGAAAAATATTCATTTAATTTTCAAAAATAGAACGGGCTGCACTTTGGAGGGATTTATATCCATTGGCAAGGCGCAAGAAAAGGGCAAGGAGCCATGGTAAGATTGCTTCGGCAAGAGAGTATCAAGCTTGGAAATACAGCAGATGTAAAAAAGATGCTCTATGGCGAACTTTTCGTTTCGCATTCTACATGAGCGGGCATATCATCGCTGCAGAGATGCAATGCGATTACTGTGAAAAAAAAGCGACTGTCCACTATACTCAGATTATAGATGGCGCGAGCAAGAAGGCCTCCCTTTGTGAAACCTGCGCAGCGGAGCAAGGTATCACCGATCCTGAGTCTTTTTTACTCGATCAGATGCCACCATCATCTCCTAACACCCCTGAGGAGGGCTCTCCCAAAAACCCATCAGCCGAAGGCTCCGATGAGAACTCTGGTGAGAAGAAACCTTCGTTCCTCTCTCCGAATATCCCTAAGGTAAACTTAGGTGTCACTAAGTCGGGGCAATGCCCGGGCTGTGGCTTCACCTACGAAAACCTCAATAAAACAGGACGCCTTGGCTGCAGCGAATGTTATCAATTTTTCCGCAAGGAGATTAAGGCGAGTCTGGATAATATGCACAAGGGCGTGACCCATCAAGGGCGCGTTCCAGAGGGGGTAATCGAGGACATCGAGCTTCGCGAACAAACCAAAAAGCTAGAAAATGCTCTAGCCGATGCCATCGAAAGCGAGGACTTCGAAACAGCGGCTAAACTACGTGACGAGCTCAATGCCCTGACGCCTCACCCTTGCCAATAATACGCCTCACTTTTCCTTTTTAAATCCCTCCCTCACCTGCCCTCCTAACCCCACAATCTACCGAAGCTATGATGCGATTCTCCACCCTCCTCAAACATCCCGCTGGATGGATGACTGGTTCTGATGCCGATAGTGCTGTCGTGCTGACTAGTCGTATTCGCCTAGCGCGAAATATCTCAGGTGCACCCTTCCCAGGATGGTCGCGTAAGATAGACCGCATCCAGCTGATGACCTCACTTCGAGAAAAGGTAGAGGCACTCCCTGAGATGAAAAATGCCTTTTCCCACGAACTCAGTGATCTCACCTCCGTGCAGAAGCAGGTGCTCGTCGAGCGTCACCTTATCAGCCGCGAGCAAGCAGCCCGAGGCTCTGGTAGTGCTACTGTGGTGAATCGAAACCAAACTCTCAGCATCATGATCAATGAGGAGGATCACCTGCGCCTTCAGTCGATCCGCTCAGGTCTTCACCTGAAAGAGGCTTACGATCTGATTTCCAAGGTAGATGGCCAGCTTGAGAAGTCTGTATCATTCGCCTTTGACCAAGAGCTCGGCTACCTCACTGCCTGCCCTACCAACCTCGGCACAGGCCTTCGCGCCTCGGCGATGCTGCACTTACCCGGACTTGTCATCAGTGAGAATATCAATGAGGTGATGAACGGCATCGCTAAGCTCGGACTCGCGGTTCGAGGTATCTTCGGCGAGGGCACAGAGTCACTTGGGCATTTGTTCCAGATTTCCAACCAATCCACCCTCGGTGAGTCGGAGCAGGAAATCATCGAACGCCTTGATCGTGTCATTAGAAAAGTCCATCATCAGGAGCTTAATGCCCGCCAAAAACTCCTCGAAGACTCGCCACAAGCACTAGCTGATAAGGTCTCACGATCCTACGGCATCCTCAGTCACGCCTACTTGATTGATTCTAAAGAAGCGCTTAATCACATCTCACTCATCCGTCTAGCGAGTGATATGGGCTTTTTCCCGAAAAAAACCATCGAACTCTGCGACGAGCTGATCATGGAGATCGAGCCAGCCCACTTACAGCACTCTACTGACAGTAAGCTCTCAGCTAGCCAACGAGACACCATCCGCGCGGAAATTATCCGTAGCAGGTTGCAAAGCATCCAATCCCCTGATATTAGTCTAATAAAGCAATATTTATAGAGTAGCATTTACACTCTGATCACCCACTATTTTAAGCATCATTTACGACCATGAATAACTTCACACCCAGAGCACAGCAAGTGCTCGCCCTCGCTCGCAAAGAAGCGCAGCGCTTCAATCATAACTACGTCGGCACCGAACACATCCTCCTAGGGCTCATCAAGCTCGGTCAAGGCGTGGCAGTAAGCGTGCTACAGAACATGGGACTCGACCTCGACACCGTCCGTAAGGAAGTCGAAAAGCAGGTAGGCTCAGGCCCAGAGAGTGCTGTATCGGGAAACATCCCTTACACACCGAGAGTGAAAAAAGTCCTCTCACTCTCTAATAAAGAAGCCGAGCAGCTAGAGCACTCATACGTAGGAACTGAGCACTTACTGCTAGGGCTCCTACGCGAAGGCGAAGGGGTAGCTGCACGGGTGCTCTCTAGCCTGAATGTTGACATTAACCAAACTCGCCAAGAAATCCTTGCCGAGATCGACCCTAACTTTAACCCAGAAGATATGGGTGATGAGTTTGAAGAATTCGAAGAAGCAGGCGCCGAATCTGAGGGTGAGGGCAAAACAAGCACCCCTGCGCTCAAGGCATTCGGCCGTGATCTCACCAAGATGGCTGAGAAGGACAAGCTCGACCCTGTCATTGGGCGCAGCGAAGAGATTCAGCGCGTCATTCAGATCCTCTGCCGCCGCACCAAAAACAACCCTGTCCTCATCGGTGAAGCTGGTGTTGGCAAGACGGCTATCATCGAAGGTCTCGCTCAGGAAATCGTCAATGGCAACGTGCCAGAACTCCTCAGAGAGAAGCGTGTCGTTACTCTTGATCTTGCACTCATGGTAGCTGGCACGAAGTATCGTGGTCAGTTCGAAGAGCGCATCAAGGCAGTGATGGATGAAATCCGCAAATCAGGAAATATTATTCTCTTTATTGATGAACTTCACACCATCGTCGGTGCAGGCTCAGCAGAAGGAGCTATGGATGCGTCTAATATCATCAAGCCAGCACTATCTCGATCAGAGCTGCAGTGTGTGGGCGCTACCACGATGAATGAATACCGCAAGTTTATCGAAAAGGACTCCGCTCTCGAGCGACGCTTCCAGAAGGTGAAGGTCGACGAACCATCTGAGAAAGACGCCATTGCTATCCTCCAAGGTCTCCAGTTTAAATACGAAGATCACCACAAGGCGAAATACACACCTGAGGCTATCGTAGCTTCAGTCAAGCTATCAGCACGCTACCTTGCCGATCGCTACCTACCAGATAAGGCTATTGATGTGCTCGACGAAGCTGGATCACTTGCCCGCATCGGTCAGATGACACGCCCGCCTTCACTCAGAAAGCTCGAAGCAAAAATCATCCAGATTCAGGAAGAGAAAATAGCTGCCATCAACGATCAAAACTTCGAAGAAGCCGCTGCTAAACGCGATGCTGAGAAGCAAGCACAGCAGGAGCTCGAAGAAACCCTAGGCACATGGAAGGAAAAGAGCGAGGAAACCATCATCGAAGTCGGAGAAGACAACATCATGAATGTGATCTCCAAATGGACTGGCGTGCCCCTTCAGCGTATGGAGCAGAAGGAAGCTGATAAGCTCCTCAAGATGGAGGAGCAAATCAAGCAAGCAGTCATCGGCCAAGACACGGCTGTGACAGCTATTTCCAAAGCACTCAGACGCTCACGTGCTGATCTCAAAGACCCGCGTCGCCCGATCGGATCATTCCTCTTCCTCGGACCTACAGGTGTGGGTAAAACATTCCTTGCGCGTAATCTTGCTGAATTCATGTTCGGCGATGCTGATTCCCTCATTCAGATTGATATGTCGGAGTATATGGAGAAGTTCTCCACCTCACGCCTCATTGGCTCGCCTCCGGGCTATGTCGGCTATGATGAAGGTGGCCAGCTCTCTGAGGCTGTGCGCCGTCGTCCATACTCAGTGGTTCTTTTCGACGAGATTGAAAAAGCTCACCCAGATGTGATGAACCTCCTCCTTCAGATCCTTGAAGAGGGAACGATCACCGACAGCTTCGGTCGCAAGATCGACTTCAGAAATACAATTATCATCCTCACATCGAATGTAGGTGCCTCAACCATTAAGCGTCAGTCCACACTCGGATTTGGTGCGATGGATAATGATGAAGCAGACTTCGACACCATGAAGGGTAAGATTCTCGAAGAGGCCAAAAGACAGTTCAAGCCAGAGTTCCTCAACCGTCTCGATGAAGCCGTGGTCTTCCACATGCTCGAAAAAGAAGCCCTCAACGTCATCGTCGATCTCGAGTGCAGCAAGCTCTTCAAGCGCCTCGAAGACAAAGGAATCAAGCTCAAGCTTGGTGCCGATGCTCGCAGACTCCTCATGGAAAAAGGCTACGATCCAAACTACGGAGCACGCCCCATGCGCCGCGCTGTAGAACGCTACCTCGAAGACCCACTCGCTGAAGCCCTCCTACGCTCTGACATCAAGGAAGGTGACACCGTCAAGGTCGCTCGGATAAAGAAAACCGAGGAGCTCACCTTCAAGCCTGTCGTTCCTAAAAGTAAGGGTAGCGACACCGGCAAGGGTAAAGGAAAAGCGAAGGCTTAAACAATCAAGCATCTAACCAAAGCCGCTCACCTCAAGCTCCAGATTTATCAATATCATTGATAAGCTAGAGATCCAAGGTGAGGGGCTTTTTTGTGCTCTTATCTCTGCCCTCTCGTCAGGTTATTCTACGACCATGCTAAAGCAGACCTTGACCTCGCTGTTCTCAAGATACACAACTAGAGCATGATTAAATTCCTGCACACGCGCATCCGTGTTTCTGACCCCAAGGCTAGTATCAAATTCTACCAAACTCTCGGCTTCGAACTAGGTGAGCAGAAGACCTCACCTCAGGGTAATCAACTCGCCTTTTTACACCTACCGGGTAACGATCACTTTCTTGAGCTCACTTACTCCCCTGACTTCAAGGTTGAGTTCCCAGAAGACCTCATGCACACCGCCCTGGGCGTATCTGACATCATTGCCTACTGCGGTGAGCTTGAAGGCGCCGGCATCGAAATCTGGCCATCAAAGTGGCAGGAGAAATTCTCCAGTGGTGAGAAGAAAATGGCTTTTGTCACCGACCCTGACGGCTACGAAGTCGAGATTCTTGAGCGCTAATTCTCCCCATTAGCCCTATCCTACTTGCACGTCCCCGTCCTCAATGAGCTTGAGCAGGCGGGGATTTTTTTCGAGTAGCGGGTCGTCGATCAGCACCTTTTCAGCCAGCTTTCTTGCCTCAGTAATGAGAGGGATATCTGCGAGAAACTCGACAAATTTCAAATCTGCCAAACCACTCTGCTGCGTGCCTAGCACATCTCCTGGCCCGCGCATGCGTAAGTCTGCCTCGGCGATTTTAAAACCATCACTTGTGCCTGCCAGCACCTCTAATTTCTCCAAGGCGTCCGGTGATTTACCATCTGTCGCCAGCACGCAGTAGCTCTTGTGCTCGCCCCTACCAATACGCCCCCTGAGCTGGTGGAGCTGAGCTAGGCCAAATCTTTCTGCATGATCAATGATCATAATATTAGCATTAGGGACATCCACACCCACTTCGATAACCGTAGTCGCCACGAGGACGTGAAGCTCACCATCGCGGAATTTTGTCATTACCTCATCTTTTTCTTCACCAGACATCTTGCCATGTAGCAGACCGACTGAGAACTTGGATAACCTCTTCACCCATTTTTCATACTCCACGGTGGCAGCACCCACCTTGAGGCGATCACTTTGCTCCACGAGTGGGTAGACGAGATAAGCCTGCCTGCCCTTACTTAGCTCGGCTTTGAGAAACTTCGAAATATCGGTCACCTTCGGCTTCACCCTGATACCGGTGTTGATTTCACCTCTGCCAGCGGGGCGCTCATCGAGAAGGGAAACATCCAAGTCGCCATACATCGTTAACGTCAGGCTGCGAGGAATCGGTGTCGCCGTCATCACTAGCACATCAGGTAACACACCTTGCTTAATGAGTGCAGCCCTCTGTCCCACACCAAACTTATGCTGCTCATCAATGACGACTAAGCCTAGATCAGTGAACTCCACCGCATCATAGAGTAATGCATGCGTGCCGATGATCATCTGCGGTGATAGTATCGATTCCGACTCAGCCTCTTCAGCACTACTTAGAAAGTTGTCTTGTTGTCGGGAGCCTGTCCGCAGCGAGATTCTAATGCCTAGAGGTTCTAACCATT
Source organism: Akkermansiaceae bacterium (assembly GCA_023301645.1). GTDB lineage: Bacteria > Verrucomicrobiota > Verrucomicrobiia > Verrucomicrobiales > Akkermansiaceae > Oceaniferula. The sequence goes on along the minus strand of JALZUH010000054.1, from coordinate 5,019 downwards.
TTACAAAAGTCAGGTAATGCTGCTCAGCGAGTATCTGGGTGGGTGCCATCAGCACCGCTTGCACCCCTGAATCCACCGCCAATAACATCGCACACATCGCCACAAATGTCTTACCCGAGCCCACATCGCCCTGCAGCATACGGCTCATCGGGTAGGGGGTTCGCATGTCCGCAATGATTTCTTTCACGCTACGCTTCTGCGCTCCAGTGAGATCAAAAGGCAAGCTGTGATAAAACTCCGTGAGCAAGGCTGTCTTCTTGCCAAGCTCTCGCCCAGTGGCATCACGATAGCGGGCACGCTTCCACAGCACACTTAGCTGCAGGGCGAAGAACTCTTCAAGGGCGAAGTATCGTCTAGCGGCCTGCGCCTGCTCCTCACTCTCAGGAAAGTGCACCTCACGCAGAGCCTCAAGTCTAGGATAGCTCGCATCGACATCATAGACTGATTCTATCGAGCTCGCATCCAGCTGCTCTAACACACCAAAGACATGCTCACGCAATCGCCTCTGAACAATACCACTTACCCCCTTATAAACGGGCACAATTCGCTCTAAATGAATCGAAATACTCTCATGCTCACCCTCACCGACGATCTCATAGTCGGGGTGATCCATGACGATGCGACCTAGATGCTCCTTCAGCCCTCTTGTGGCCTCCTTGGGCTTACCATAGAGAACTAGCTCGTGACCTGCTGCTAGAGCATTCTTCATCCACGGCATGTTGAACCAGCGGCAGGTGATTTTATTAGAATCAAAAACCCCACCACCGACACCATCACCTGTGATTTCCTCTACGATGGCCTCAAAAAAACCGCCTTTACCACCAAATCCTCGGACTTGGGTGTCAACTACTCGCCCTCGCAAGCAGCATGAACCGCCACCGACCTGTAGCGGAAAGGCGTCAAAAGCGCGCCGATCCTCGTAGCGCTTAGGGATGCGTGCCAGCAAGTCAGCCACCGTGCTCAGACCAGCAGAGTCATAGGCAAGCTGATCCTTCGCTGAGATGAAATCAGCTGAGATCAGAGGATCACTGGCACGGAGCAGCTGCATATTAGCCTACTGGGGTATTTACGCCTCAGTGACATGCGCTCGCACGTCCTGAATGACTACTTGGAGACTGGTTCGGCCACGGAAAACATTACGACTAATCGTAAAGGCAATATCCCACGGCTGAGCAGGAAGCTCGCGCTCACCCGCGCCGAAGAACATCGCATCATGCCAGCATTCATTCTGTTTCATCGAGAGTTTCAGATGATGATTCTTCAGCTCTCGTGGCGGCTCAGTCAGATACACCTTCCTACTCATAAAGGTAGGCTCAGGATTAGCCGCACCAAATGGCTGCAGCAGCTCATAGCTACTGAGGAAATCTAGTGAAAGCTCAGAAAAGGAAATATCAGCATCAATATGAAGTCTTGAACGACGATCCTCCTCGCTCACATTCTCCGTTACGTATCGGGTGAAGCTAGCACGGAAGTCGGGAATCCTCTCCTCGTTGATACTCACCCCAGCTGCCATGGCATGGCCACCTCCAGCGATGATATGCTCTCTACCTGCATTGATCGCCTCCATGAGAGAAACTCCACCAATACTGCGCCCACTTCCTTTACCAATACCCTCTGAATCGACAGCAATAATAAAGGCTGGCTTATGAAATCGACGCATCATGCGCGAAGCCACAATACCAACGACACCCGGGTGCCAATCACGCGAGCCTAGCACGATCACTGGCTCACTAGGATCATGATTCTCCTCTAGCATAGTCATCGCCTCTTTATGAATTCTCACCTCCTCGGCTTGGCGATTTTTATTATGAGTATCCAGAAGTTCTGCTAATTCGACCGCCTCTTCAGGGTCTCTCGTCCGCAGAGCGGCAAGTGCGTCCTCTGGGCAGTCCATCCTACCTGCGGCATTAATACGGGGCCCAATACGAAACCCCACATCAGCACTCACCAAGGGGCCCTTCACCTGAGCCACATCCATCAATGCCCGTAGACCAATGCTCGACGTCGACTCCATCTGCCTGAGTCCATGACGAACTAAGAGTCGGTTCTCATCCACCAGTGGCACAATATCGGAAACTGTAGCCATAGCGACAAGGTCAAGGCACTGCTTCAGATCAAAGCCTGCCACCTGTCTTCTTTTGAGAAGAGCATGGGATAGCTTAAAGACCACGCCGGCCGCGCATAAATACTCAAAGGGAAAGCCCTGTGAAGTATCTGAAGCATCCATGATGCCACATTTGGGATTTACCACTGCCGCGCAGTCTGGTTTCCCCTCAGGTGGCATTTCGTGGTGATCGACGACAATGACATCGACACCTTGTTTTTTAAGTAATGCTATCTCATCAAAGGAAGCCGTGCCACAATCGACAGTAATCATCAAGTCGGGCAAGCCCTCCTGCATGCAGCGCTCAAGAGCCGCTTGATTCAAGCCATAGCCCTCAGGCCCTCGGCGCGGGATAAAGCTCCTTACCTCAGCGCCATAAGCTTGCAGCACCTTGGTCATGATCGTCACCGACGTGATACCATCGACATCATAGTCACCATAAACACAGATCTTCTCACCTGCATCAATGGCACTTAGTATGCGCCCCACAGCCTCCTCGATATCGGGAAGGAGATACGGGTCTTGTAGATCGCGCAAGCGTGGGCGCAGAAACTGCTCCATCTGCTCTGTCTTGACACCGCGCTGGAGCATCATTTTTACCAGTATTTCTGGTATCCCATGATCTACATCAGGCGGGATGTCGGGTATCTCCGCGAGGACCCATTGTGTTTGCTTCTGACTCATGCCCTAACCTAGTGACCTTCTATCAGCACCACAAGGATAGAAAAAACCTCGAGCATGTAATCAAATATACCTAACCCGCTAAGTCTCTCTGCAATAAGTAATCATCAATCGGTTTCTGCTTACAAACCCGCTCGATTAAATGCTCCCAGACCTCATGCCCCTTGAGAATATTAATCTCAATACGCAGAAAATAAACCGGCACATCAAGCTCAGTCGGCCTCATAAATCTCACCGCATCTTTCTCAGTGGTAACGATAAAGTTCACATCACGGCGCACACAGCGCTGCATGAACTGATCAATATCATCCTGCACGAAGGTATAGTGATCGGAGAATACACGATGAAACTCCACGGTAGCACCCAGATTTCTGAGTATCTTTTCGAAACTCTCAGGAACGGCAATCCCACTGATCGCCGCCACATACTTACCATCTAATCCCTCCAGCGGCATTCGCTCACCCGTAAAGACATTCTCCAGATACTGAGGGCCATGTGAGCACTCGATGATCTCAGCATGCTGATTGAATCGACGCATTTTTTCAATAAGCTTCACATTCGAGCTACCATCACACTTCGTGATAAAGATATAATCAGCTCGGCATAAATTACGTGCAGGCTCACGCAGAGTGCCCCGCGGCAGCATTTGCCCAGTGCCAAATGGTGAATTCTGATCAATGAGCACAATATCGACAGAGTGAGCTAGATGAAGATTCTGCAATCCATCATCAAGAATTAAAATATCGGCCCCCAGTTCAGAAACGGCAAAACGACCGCCTTTTACGCGGTTTTTATCCACCACGACGCAGACACCGGGTAGATTCTTCGCCAGCATCCACGGCTCATCACCAGCATACTTCACATCAAGAATCGGCTCCCCGCCAGCACTCACCACCTTCGGCATATCCTCTGCGGGGATAAGCTCGCCACCGCTGCTGCTACCATCCTCAGACTGATAATACCACTGCTGCGCCTCTGGCAGTTTACTACTCTTATAGCCGCGACTCAGAATGGCAGGCTTCTTCCCTCGTTCGGTAAGAGCTCGTGCAACCACCTCAACTACAGGGGTCTTCCCTGTCCCTCCGACTGTGAGATTTCCGATACTGACGACCTGCGTGCCCAAATAATACTGCGGTGCTATACCATAGCGAAAACGCGACATCTTCACCCAGACAGCGAAACGAAACACCCCGGACAGGCACCAGAGTGCCCACCGCACTAGCGTTGCGCGGAAACCTCGTATACGACCGAAGATCACCTCGGTCGCCCACTTTTCCAGATCATCGAGCGTCTCTCTCATTCTGAAAGAACTTATATACTTCAAACTTGAAACTTCAAACTTCAAACTTAGAACTAAGCCATGACCAGACACGACGGCCGCCAACACGACGAACTACGCCCCATTACATTCCAAGCAGGTATCGCCCCCCACGCCAGTGGTTCCGTGCTCGTATCCTTCGGAAACACCCGTGTCATCTGCGCGGTCACGATCCAAGAAGACGTGCCACGCTGGATGAAATACCAAAAAGTAGGAGGCGGCTGGCTCACCGCAGAATATAACATGCTCCCCTACTCCACTCTCGACCGTAAGCAGCGAGACATCTCAGCAGGTAAGCTCGACGGCCGCTCCTCTGAGATCCAGCGACTCATTGGTAGATCTCTGCGGGCAGTAGTCGACCTCAAGGCACTCGGCAAGCGCACCATATGGCTAGACTGCGACGTGCTCCAAGCCGACGGAGGCACCCGCACCGCATCTGTCACCGGCGGCTGCGTCGCCATTGCTATCGCCCTCAATAAGCTCCTCGCTGCGGGTAAGATCAAAACCAACCCCATGCAAAAGCTCATCGCAGGAATCAGTGCGGGAGTCTTCCAAGACACCGCTATCCTCGACCTCGACTACCCAGAGGACAAAAACGCCTCCGTCGACTTCAATGTCGTCATGACAGAAGACCTCGACTTCGTAGAGCTACAGGGAAGCGGTGAGGAAAATATCTTCACCAGTGAGCAAATGCTCGAAATGATCGACCTCGCCAAAAAAGGCGTCACCGAAATCACCGCATTACAGAAGCAAGCCATCCTCGACGCTGATCAAGCATCAGACACTGATCTAGCCAGCCTCACAGATGCCTTCAAAAGCTAACCCCCTAACAAAAGCATACTCCTTTCAGAGCACTAAGCCATAGAAGCCAGCTCGCTTTTGACCTTGCAACTAAATCACAAATTCACTAATATTA
>JALZUH010000053.1 GCA_023301645.1 Akkermansiaceae bacterium | reverse complement strand
AATTCCATTTTTTATACCTTTCTAGAGCGTATCAATGGAGGGCTAAACTATGAGATAGAGAAGTCAGCTACGTTAGAAGAAAACTCGTGGACTAATGTCCCCTACTTAGCCGATGAAGCTACTGGAGCCTCGCTATTTCGATTAAATGCAGTTGAAATACCGACCTCCCCACTAGAGCCCAAATTCTTTTATCGATTACGCATTAGTGAAGTAGCTAAACCCTAAGAAGCTCCGGTGCCTTGGCCAATTTATTCAGCATTATAGTCATTACTCCACTCCGCCACCATGATGCTGGCTTCTTTCGGGCTATAAAAAAGTTCTCTATATAGAAACTCGTCTCGTAGCTTAACGTGGAAGCTACCCACAAAGGGCTGACCTAGCCCTGCAAGGGAGAAAGCTCTATGCGGCATTCTCGGATAGGCTCATCATTGCTCCCCGCAAGATTCCTTACCGCCTCATCCTCATGCCAATCGTCAGAAAAATTCATTTTACACACTAACAATAAGCTCATAATAACTATCAGTAATGCCTACGAAAAAAAAGTCCGCTACGAAGAAGCCCGCTAAGAGTGCGAAGAGAGCTTGGGAAAAACCTATGCCTAAGTCGCAGTTTGAATTCATGCGTGAGATCTTGGACGCTCCTAGCCCGATCGGGATGGAGGCTGCTATGTCCTACGGTGTGCTGAAGCCATACTTCGAGAAGTTCATGCCTAAGTCATGGGGTATCCAGCAGTTTAAGGGGAATGCAGGTATCGTGCTCGATACTCACCCTGGCAGGGATGATATGACTTCGGTGATGATCATTGGCCACGCCGATAAGATCCGCATGCAGGTGCGCAAGATCGATGCTGATGGTAAGATCTGGATTAATACTGACTCATTCTTGCCCTGCACGCTTGTGGGTCATGAGGTGAAGCTCTTTAGCCAGCAGCCTGATAAGCCGGGCACATTCCGCTGCATTGAGGGTGGGACGATCGAGGCTCTAGGAGCTATCCACTTTTCTGAGCCTGCGCAGCGCACAGGTGCTAAGGGGCTGAAGCCTGAGATGATCTATCTGGAGCTTCAGATGCATGGTGAGGATTGTAAGGAGAAGATCGAGGCTCTTGGCATCCGCCCTGGTGATCCGATTATTCTCGATCGCCCGATTAAGCGTGGTTTCTCTGAGGATAGCTTCTACGGGGCTTATCTCGATAATGGTCTTGGTTGTTTCGTGGTGGCAGAAATTGCTAAAACTCTCGCGAAGTCCCCACTTAAGAATGTGCGCGTGCTCTATACGATTGCGACACATGAGGAGATCGGTCGTTTTGGCTCTACTGCCATCGCTGGCGAGCTAAAGCCCGATATCCTGATCGGCTCTGATGTAAATCATGACTATGATGCTGCTCCCGGTATCGGTGCTAAGCGTATGAACTCACTTGCTATGGGCAAGGGCTTCACACTGACTAATGGTGCGATCACTAGCGCGTATTTGAACTCTGTTATCGAGCAGGTGTGTTTGGAAAATGACATTCCTTACCAGATTGATTTCTCAGGACGTGATACTGGCACAGATGCAATGGCGGCTTCCTTAGCTGGATTTGACTGTGCTGCAACATCGATTGGTTTCCCTATCCGCAATATGCATACGATTTCTGAGACGGGTCATACGGCCGATGTTCTGACGGCTATCCACGGTATGGTGGAGACCTTTAAGGCGATGGATAAGATGAATGGTGGCAAGGGCATCTCTCGTGATGATCTGATGAATAGCCACCCACGCTTAGATGAGGTAAAGCCTCTCTAGTATCGACCTTTTTGATCTAGTATCATTTCATCCCGATTCATCTTAGATGAGTCGGGATTTTTTGTCTGGGCCCTGTCCTACGCGGCTTTGACTTCGCTCACTCTTCGCTTTTTTCGAGCTGCTTAATCTGGTCTCTGAGGTGGGCAGCGCGTTCGAATTCGAGCTTGGCTGCGGCTTCTCGCATTTCTTCTTCGAGCTCGGCGATGACTTGGGCTTTATCATAGCTTTCTTCGTCGGCGACCATGCTTTGATTGATATCATCGGCTGAGCCTTTGGTTTCTTCGTATTGGCTTAGGCTCTCTTGGGCGGCGCGGACAACACCCTGCGGGGTGATGCCGTGCTTTTGGTTATGCTCTTGCTGCTTGGAGCGGCGGTATTCGGTGATATTGATGAGTGCTTGGATGGAGTCGGTGACGACGTCGCAGAAGATCACACATTCACCTTCGGCGTGGCGGGCTGCTCGCCCAGCCGTCTGAATGAGGGCTGTCTCATTTCTGAGGAAGCCTTCTTTATCTGCATCGAGGATGCAGACGAGAGATACTTCTGGAAGGTCGAGGCCTTCTCGTAGGAGATTGATCCCTACGAGCACGTCGATGTCTCCCGCGCGGAGGGCTCGGAGGATTTCGACTCGCTCGATGGCTCCTACATCGGAGTGGATGTAGCGCACGTTGAGTCCTGTTTCCTGTAGATACTCGGCGAGGTCTTCGGCGGTCTTCTTGGTCAGGGTGGTGACGAGGACTCGCTCGCCTTTGTCGACGCGGTCACGGCAGAGGTCGATGGTTTCGTCGATTTGGCCTGTGAGGGGCTTCAGCGTGAGTATCGGGTCGAGTAGCCCTGTGGGGCGAATGATTTGCTCGACGATGAGGTTTTCGCCGGCTGAGCTGACATTGAAGTCTTCGAGGTCCTCGTCAGCACCACTGGTGGTGATGGTTTGGCGGATTTTCTTCAGAGCTTGTGCTGCTGAGATTTCTCCACGCACCCATGGGATAAATTTTTTATTATCAGGGCGTGAGTTGATGAATTCGAAGGGGCCAGGCGTGGCCGATATGTAGACTCTCTGCCCAGTGACTTTCATGAATTCCTTAAACTGGAGCGGGCGGTTATCCATGGCACTTGGGAGGCGGAAGCCGTGCTCTACGAGGGTGTTTTTCCTGCTTTTGTCACCTTCGAACATACCTCCTACCTGTGGGATGCTGACGTGGCTTTCGTCCATGACGAGTAGGTAGTCGTCGGGGAAGAAGTCGAGTAGGGTGTAGGGTCTGGCTCCTGGCTTTCGTCCAGTAAGATGGCGCGAGTAGTTCTCGACTCCTTGGCAGTAGCCCATTTCCTGCATCATTTCGACGTCGAAGTCGGTCCGCATTCTAATTCTCTGCGCTTCGATGAGCTTGTCTTGGCTTTCAAACCAGTCGACACGCTCACTGACTTCCTGTTTGATCGCTCTTATGGCGGTATTGAGGCGGTTCTTGTCGGTGACGAATTGCTTCGCTGGGAAGAAGGTGTGGCTATCTAGCGTGTCCATTCTCGTGCCGGTGAGGGCGTTGATCTGTGAGATACGCTCGATCTCATCTCCGAAGAATTCCACCCGTATGGCGGTGTCTTCGAGGTAGGCTGGGTGGACTTCTACGACGTCGCCACGCACGCGAAATTGCCCTCGTGAGAAGTCGACGTCATTACGCTCAAACATGAGGTGGATGAGGTTTTTAAGAAAGTCTTCTCGGTCGAGCTCGTCGCCTACTTTGATGGGGATCATCATGTTGGCATAATCTTCTGGTGAGCCTAGACCGTAGATGCAGCTGACTGAGGCGACGACGATGACGTCTTCACGGGTGATGAGTGAGCCCATGGTGCTCAGACGCATGCGCTCGATCTCTTCATTTACCGCACTGTCTTTTTCGATAAAGGTGTCCGAGCGCGGGATGTAGGCTTCTGGCTGGTAGTAGTCGAAGTAGGAGACGAAGTATTCGACGGCGTTGTTGGGAAAGAAGTTCTTGAGCTCTGAGTAGAGCTGGGCGGCGAGCGTTTTGTTATGGCTCATGACCAGCGTGGGTTTGCCCACCCGCTCGATGACATTAGCTGCGGTGAAGGTCTTTCCCGAACCCGTCACTCCGAGTAGGGTCTGGTGCGCATTACCAGCCTCGATGGACTTGACGAGCTTTTCGATGGCGGGTCCTTGGTCACCAGATGGGCTGTAATCGCTGTGCAGAGTAAATGACATGTCGATGAGTGATGGGATAGAATTATCACAGGATCCGTGATTGAACAAACCGTGAGATCAGTTCAGAAAGGTCTCTCCCAATTATGGCAGAGAATCCGACATTGAAAGAAAAAATAAGCACGATCATCTCCAAGGTCTCGCTCAATGCTCTTCTCCCGCTTTTTTCAAAAGGCCCGAAGCATGTCGTGGACCCTGAGAAGGAGCTACGCTTCACCCGAGCTGGACAAGCACTTCACTTTTACGCACTGAGCGTGGTGTTCTTTAGTATTTCCATGGCGATCTTCATCCTCTCCACTCAGGACTGGACTGTGACAGGACCGATGCTAGCCGAACCGTTCTGGATCTGGCTGTGTATTCCCGGTATGATATTGTGCTTCATCTTTCTGCGTCTTGGTATCTGGTGCACGAGACATGCTTATGTGATTCTTAGTCCATTAGGCATTGAGATCTTTCCTTTTTTCCGCGCCCAGAAGAACTTGCAGATTGTTTACTGGGGCGAGGTGGCCGATGTCGACATTGACGATCGCCAGATGGTGCTACATTTCACCGAGGAAAAGCAAAGTGGGATCGTTGCGTCACTTTCTCCTATTTCGAGAAAAAGAAGGACTTTACTTCAAAAGGCACTACTTGGGATGATGAAAAATCGCCTATCGAAGTAGTTTAGAGTTTAGAAATTAGCAATTACTGCTTAGAACTCGATCCATATGCGACCTACATCAATTCAAATTCAGTCTGTTATGGATGCCTTCGGTAAGCTCGGATGGCAGTATGAGCACCTCGAAGGCAAAGATGTCATTCGCACAGCTTTCGAGGCGTATCACACCCAAGTGCAGCTACACGCACAGGCATTCCCACAGCTCAATGGCCTGTCTGTCGTAGGTGAAACAATTATGGAGGTAGAAGTAGAGCATGAGGCGTTGATTCTAGAGCTTCTTGCCCGTGCTAACAAAAAGATCACCCTCGGCAGTCTTGAGTATGATCTTGATCGCTCGCAGCTCATGTTCCGCATTACTAATTTATTTGAGCGCGATAAGTTCGACGTCGATATTATCTCATCTATGGTGCATGCCGCTATTGCAGAAGTAGACCGCATCACCCCCTACGCAGGTGTCATTCAGCAAACACCCGAAGATCTTCTCGATGACCTTTCTATTGAGAGACTACTCATGCGTGAGGATCTTATCCCACCTGTCCCCGAGGAGGATTTCCAGGAGTAAATTTCGAGCCAAGTCATGAGTGACGCTTAGTAAGTGAGGTTACGCCCTCTGCTCATCACTCATCGATTGAGGAGGACTACCATGGTTTGGTGGTTACAGATCCGTGTGCTCTATGGTGATACTGATCAGGGTATCACTCGGCCGCTATGCCAGTGAAGCATGCGCCCAAACACACTCGCTTTTACTCGTATCCTTCACTTTGAGACATTCGAGCTTTCATTATTTTTTTCTGCTGCTACATGTTAGGGATCACATTCATTTTAATGAGTGGCTATTATCATCATGAACTATCAACTTATCACCATTCTCAGTCTCAGTATCTCGGTATCAGCATGGGCTGATCTCCTGCCGCAAAAGATTGTGAGGAATACAAGTAACGAGATAGACCAGTTCGTCGCACATGCCCTCAAGCGTAAAAACATCACGGCTAATGAGCTCATCGATGACGCCACCTTTGCACGCCGCTGCTATATCAACATTAGTGGGCGTATCCCCACTATAGCTGAGGCGAAATCTTTCATTGATGAAAAAGACCCCAACAAGCGAGCTCTACTCATCGACTACCTCATCAAGTCAAATGGACATAAAAGCCAGATGTTTAACTTCTGGGCTGACCTACTCAGAATCCAAACCAACAAAGAGCGGGCTGGTCTAGGGTGGCACGTATGGGTGCGTGACGCAGTGGATTCAAACATGCCATATAATCAATTCGTCTACGAGATGCTCTCCGCATCCGGTAGCGCTGTTGATAACCCTGCCGTTGGTTACTACCTCAGAGATCGGCAAATGCTCTTAGATAACGTCAGTAATACCGTGCAAGTCTTCCTAGGACGACAGATCGGCTGCGCTCAGTGTCATGACCACCCTACTGAAGACATGACTCAAAAAGAGTATTATGAACTGGCCGCATTCTCTAGCTCTAATACCTACAAGAACAAAAGCGCAGACCAACTGGTCAAAAATATAATCAAGGAAGAGCTCGGCTTTAAAACCCAAAAACAAGCGCAGAGCAGTGACGCTAAAGCACTCAGCGGTGCGCTCAAAAAAGAATACGGCTATCTGATCCGAGGTAAAGGTATCGATAAGTTCGCTGTTCCTGACGACCCCACGCAAACACTAAAAATCCCTCACGACTACCAATACAATGATGCTAAGCCAGGCGACAAGGTCAAGCCCACCGTGTTCTTCGGACAGAAAATCGACACGACAAATTCTGCAGAGCACAAGCAGGCCTTCGCTCACTGGGTAGTGGCATCAGAAAACCCCTACTTCACTAAAGTCATCGTCAACCGCCTCTGGGCACACGTCTTTGGCAAAGGAATCGTAGAACCTGTCGACGACTGGTCTGAGACAACCACAGTGCCCAATCCTGAGCTACTTGACTATCTTTCCAAAGTGATGGTCGCCACCAAATATGATGTGCGCGAGTTCCTCCGAGTGCTCTACAATACCCGCCTGTTTGCAAGTGGAGTAGCGGTCGTAGAAGACAATCTAGGAGACAGCTGCGACTTCAAAGGGCCTGTGCTCAGACGTATGAATGCTGAAGAGCTCCATGACTCCATGCTCACCATCGAGCACGGAAACCAAGACTCCACAACCAGTGAAGAGCTCAAAGGCAAATGGAATCAATACGTAGATGAGATCAATAACTTCCTTGATTTACCCACTGAAAAAATCGTCGCACTCAAGAATATCAGCTCTGAGAAAAGAGCCTTGCAGCACGATGCAAGGAACCACAATAGTCTTGCTAAAAAAGCACGTATTGAGGGGGATGAAGCTGCGGCCAATAAGCACGCAAGCATGGCGAAAGCTCTCACGAAAAAGATGAAGAGCGTGAATAAAAAAGCGAGTATAGAAATGTCTATGGACACCTCCATGTCCTATGGTCGTGGCAGATCAAAGTCTGAAGGTTTCGTCCGCGCTTCTGAAAAGGCAACTCCACATAAGCCCTCGAGCTTTCTGATGCAGTTTGGAGCCTCTGATAGAAAAACACCTGAAGCTGCTCACACGGATGCTAATATACCTCAAGCTCTGACCCTGCTCAATGGTGATGAAATCAAGGGACTCGCTCAATCTCGCAGCACACTCATGAAAGAAGTGCGCAAAAAAACTGACCCCACCAAACGCCTCAATGCACTCTTTCTAGGTATCTATGGAACCTACGCAACGGAAGCTGAGCACGCCAAGTTTGCCCCTCTCGTAGAAGATTCTGACGGACTGAGCAAGTTAGCACAAGCTATGATGACATCGAAACGATTCCTCTTCGTCCAATAAACACCCAACTTCTATCACCAAATGAACACGAACAAACTTAACGAAATTTCAAGGCGTGGTTTCTTAGCCAGCACCGCCAAAACCTGCTTTGGACTCACCATTGGAGGTTCAGCTGCAAGCTTCTTCCAGCAGCAAGCTCAGGGAGCCGACATTCACCCATCTGTGCTCGCAGCAGGTGGAGGCAAGGCTAAGAGCGTGATCTACCTATTCATGTCTGGTGGCATGACGCATGTAGATACATTCGACCATAAGCCGAAAGCCGGCTCGGACTTCGTCGGTGACGTCAAGGCAATCAACACCAATGTCGATGGCATTCAGCTCGGTCACTGCCTACCACTGGTGGCCAAGCAAATGGATAAAATTGCTATTATCCGATCCATGAACTCCACCCAAGGAGCTCACGCTGAGGGGCGCTACTTCATGCGGACAGGATATACGAAACGCTCAAGCATTACCCACCCAACACCGGGATCATGGGCGAAACACCTCTCTGATACATCCTCGACTGACCTCCCTGACTTCATCACGGTTAGCTGTAGCGGTGACCACCCAGGCGCGGGATTCCTCCCTTCAAAATACGCACCACTCCCCATCGGTGACCCAGATGCGGGACTACAAAACAGCACGCGTAACAATACATCAGAAAAAGACTTCAAACATCAACTAGAGCTTCGTCATGAGCTCGACTGCGACTTTGATGCTAAATTCCTCAATACTCAAAAGCAGCTACGAAACTACAACGACTCCTTTGATGCGGCGGTAAAGCTAATGAAAAGTGAAGATCTCGAAGCATTTGACCTCAGTAAGGAGAAACCAGCTATTCACAAGCTCTATGGCGAAGATCGATTCTCTAAAGGCACTCTATTAGCGCGTCGCCTTGTCGAGCGCGGGGTGAAATTCGTCGAAGTCGAGCTCGGTGGTTTTGACTGGCACGAGCGCAACTTCGAGTCGATGGAGTCCAAAATACCTATTCTCGATCAAGCTCTATCCGCCCTACTTAAAGACCTCGAAATCAAAGGCTTACTCGACAGCACGCTCGTCGTCTTAGGCACCGAATTTGGCAGGACACCGAGGATTGCCAGTAGCGCTGGCAGGGGTCACTTCCCGAAGGCCTTCTCATGTCTCATGGCAGGCGGCGGTATCAAAGGGGGCCAAACATACGGTGAAACTGATAAAACAGGATCTAAGATCATCTCTAATAAAGTCACCGCAACTGACTTCAACGCGACCATAGGCCACGCTCTCGGCGTGCCTCACGACAAGGTCATCTATTCAGCCTCGAAGCGACCATTCCGCATGGGAGGACGTGAAGGCAAACCTATCACTCAAATATTCAGTTAGTAACCTATCGAATCAGGAAGCCCCCTGAATAAAACGCGCGTTATTAACGTAACGCCACAAAAAACCCCACGCTACATGACGTAACGTGGGGTTTTTATTTGAATTAAGTTTGTCTTAACTCCACTTAAAAAGTGAAATTAAAGTGACGCCTTAAGGTTTGATGAAGCTTTGAAACCAACGCTCTTAGAAGCTTTGATCTTCATTGACTCACCAGTCTTTGGGTTGCGGCCCATACGTGCTGCACGCTTCTTAACTTCGAAAGTTCCGAAGCCAATGAGCTGGACTTTACCATCTTTTTTAACACCACTTGAAATGCTTTTAAGCACTGCTGCTAGAGATTCTTCTGCTTGGCGCTTAGTTGCTTCTTTACCAAGGACACCTTGTATTGCTTCTACGAGTTCGGATTTATTCATAACGGATCATTTTTTGACAGTCTTGCCAACCAAAGTAAAGGGAAATAATTTCGAATTTATCCTAGGAATTGCTTGACTTAGAGTGCCTAAGCCACTTCGAAGCCTCACTTCATTTCTTCCACCTTCCCTTTTAGCCAAAGGATTTAAATCTGTTAGACTGCAAAAAACCTATCGTCTATAAGGATTTCTTCGTATTAATCATTGCTCCCCACCTACCCCGCACTGTATGAAATACTCCGATGTTTGAAGCTAGCCAATTAACCATAGAGCAGTCTGCAAGAACCGTCAGATCGACCGCATTAACTATTCCCAGCCCTGCTGACATGGAGCGTGAGCTAGTCGATGCGCGGCTCGCTGAGAGCCGCGGCTACTTTTTACCCGACGAGGACGAGCGCATTCGTGAGCTCTTCGCTCACTACCTTTCCTCACGCTATCTTCTTCTCGAAGCTCTTGATACCATTCAGCTCATTACCGAAACGCTCAACCAAGAGCCCGAGCAAGTAATCCAGCAAGAAGCATTGTGGCAACTGCGTCTGCAAGCATTTGTCGTTGGCTTTAGCTCTGCTGCCATTCTTATGAGGTCCGCCACCTTTATTGTCGACTTAGCTCACGAGAAGCCAGTCGTAGCAAAGAAGCTCGATGAAGCCGAGTGCCGCTATGGCATCCAGGCGAAGAGCTACACTCAGGTCTATAAAAACCTCAGCTCATCACGCAGAATGTGGCGCTTTCATGAGGCGATGATGTTTTATGAAATACACAGCGCTGAAATACATGCCCTCCGCGAAGACCCCATAGTCGGCGAGCTCGTTATTCTACTGGAGCAGGAGAGTGAATTCCTCCAATACCGCAAGCGTGATTATATCAAGCGCAAGTGGAACTACCGCCTGCACTCTTTCAAACGCAGACATATTTCTGGCTACCGCAAGGTGATGTTTCACTTCCTTAAACTCAGCGGCAGCGCAATCGCAGAGATGAGACAACCATTTGTCAAACCTCTGGGCGTCGGCAAACGTGTCACCGCCGAGATCCAACAAACGATCCAACAGCATCTGCAGGCAGGCGATATTTTCATCACCAGACATGATGACGCCATGAGTAACCTATTCTTACCTGGCTTCTGGCCGCATGCCGCTCTCTATATAGGTAATCAAGATCAGCGCGACGAACTCGGACTATCCCTCAGCAAGACAGATGGCAGAAACATCGCAAACTACAGATTCTTAGAAGCCAAGAAAGACGGCGTTCTCTTCCGACCCATCGATGACACCCTCCATGTGGACGCTTTTAGAGTATTACGCCCAAACCTCCCACCTGAACTCATGTGCAACGCACTCCAGCAAGCAATCAGCCATGAAGGGAAGCTCTACGACTTCATGTTCGACTTCGAGCAATCCAATCGCCTCGCCTGCACAGCACTCATCTACCGCGCATTTCATGGAGTAGGCCCTATTTCATTCTCCCTGATCCAGCACGCAGGAAGATCGTGCCTTTCCGCAGAAGAGCTCATCAAACAGGCAATAGCATCAGGACACTTCACCGAAGTCGCTGACTACGGCGTAGAGGAAAACACCATGCGGATTTTCTGATCCATGCATCAGAATCAAATAACCCCACGACTTAGCAAACTTCAGAAAAATCTAAAGAAACTCTATAGCCACTTTTTTCTAAGCCTCCTTTTTTCTGAGCACCCCTAATTACCCCCGCTTCGATCTCAACAAGTATAGTAACCAAAACCTCTTGCCGCGCTATACTAAAGATTTCTTTATATTTAAACTTTCACTACTTACTGAAAAGATTGTGAAAAAGTTCAGAAATAGACTTGCAGGAAATTTTCCCGCAATATATAGCCCCCAGTGTCGCCGGGAATCGTCGACTACCAACAACACGGCAATGCGCACTTTCATTACCATCATCTCTAGTCTCGCTCTAGCTGGGTCAGCATCTGCTGCTGCCTCTGGCGGCCACCAGCTACCCCTCTTCCCCGAGTCACCCTTCAACGGCGCTCCACTCAGCTGGATTTCCAACTCCATGATCATGGTTTGGATCGCCACTCTAGCTATCGTATTTTTCTGCCGTGCAGCCACGAAGAAAATGTCCATGGTTCCTGCAGGTTTTCAAAACTTCGCTGAGTGGGTCATCGAAAGCCTTTATAACTTCTTCAAGGGCATCCTAGGAGACCACCTGGCCAAGCGCACATTCTGGTTCTTCGGAGGCACATTCCTCCTCATCCTCACCGTTAACTACCTCGGACTTTTCCCCGGAGTTGGCACAATGGGAAATACTGACTCACACGGTCACTTTAAAGGCTTCCTACGTGGCGGCAATGCTGACCTCAACATGACGGGCGCTATGTCACTCACCTTCGCAGCCCTCTGGTTCTACTGGGCATTCAGCGAAAACGGCACCAAGGGATTCTTCGCACACATCTTCGCACCTAAGGGTGAGTTCACAGGCATCATGAAGGTCGGAATGATCGCCATCTTCGGCCTTGTCGGTGTCCTTGAGATGGTATCCATCGCAGTGAGACCTCTCGCTCTTAGCTTCCGTCTCTTTGGAAACATCTTCGGTGGTGAACAGACACTTGAGCAGCTCATGGGGCTCGTCAGCATAGACGCACTCAAGTTCCTACCAGCTTTACCATTCATGTTCATGGAGCTTCTCGTAGGCTTCGTTCAGGCGCTTGTATTCACACTACTCAGCGCCGTATTCCTGAAGCTCATCTGTGAGCACAGCGATCACGCTGAAGGCGAAGGACATCATTAAAAATCTCAAACACTTTTGAAAGTCAGACTCATAGCATTACGACCGTGGGGGGCTTTCTTCTAAACACAAAACAAAACAACTAACTATTATGGCAACTAAAGCATTTGCAGTAGCAATCGCAGCCCTCGGCTGTGGACTCGGTATCGGACTCGTAGGTTTCAAAGCAACTGAAGCAACAGGTCGTAACCCTTCAGCAGCGGGTAACATCCTTACTCTCTCAATTATTCTTGCGGCTCTTATCGAGGGTCTCTTCATTATCACAGTATTCGCAGCAGGTCTTTAAGACTTCTTTGTGAACTATCTATTTTTGGCGTCACCACGGTGGTGGCGCCAAACCTCTAAAAAAATTCTTTCTCTTAATACAACATGTCACTCTTCATCGCAGCAGCAACAAGCTCAACAGAAGCATCCGAAAGCTTTTTCAAGACTTTTGGTGTCAGCTGGCCATTTTTCATCGCCCAGTTGGTCAACTTCATCATTGTGCTCATCGTATTAAAGAAATTCGCATTCGGCCCTATTCAGGCCATGCTCGATCAGCGCTCTGCACGCATTTCAGAAGGCGAAGAGAAGCTCAAGCGCATCGAGAAGCAGCTAGCAGACAGCGAGAAAGAAACGCAACTCGCCATCGACAAAGCTAACTCAGAAGCCCAGCGCCTCATCGCAGAAGCGCAAGAAAACGCTACTATCTTCACTG
>JALZUH010000052.1 GCA_023301645.1 Akkermansiaceae bacterium | reverse complement strand
AGTAGGAGCAAAGAGTAAGTCAGAAATGAGCGTGGCATGGTTCACGTCTTCAAGTATCGACGAGCAATTTACCTTATGTGGTAACATCGGCTCAGGGCACCCCGATCCTGATATCATGTTCGCAGAAGGTCAGTTCTATCTCGTTACGCAAAATCAACTAGATTACATTAGCCCTGGACCATGGGTGGACGGTGTAGAGGTGCGAGTAGGAGTTGATACGGACAATGACAAAGCCGTTGATCAATGGACAGAGTGGTCAGTGATCAAAGAAAGCTATGACCATATTGAAGGCTTCTCAAAGCAAGTTTCTAAGACACCTGCGCAAGCTGACCTTAGTGAGCTTCCAGAGGGCTTTGGTTTCCAATATGAAATCCGTCTGACCGACAAAACGAGCAATGACGTGAAGCCTGTGATCGATCAGGTTACTCTTCAGTTTTAAGCTCAAAGGGAGTGACTCTCGTGAAGGATCTATGAGGAGTTTGATGAAATTCTTTGATCCTAACCTATCAAAAAGGCCGACCCTATACTTAGGATCGGCCTTATTCGTGTTTAGTTTATTGCTCCAGTAGATTGGAGCTTTACTAAAGCTGACGTTGAGTCTGGGATTAGAGCTTAGGTTCCTCAAGTGGGAGCACCGTTGTGATAGGGTGGTGGTCAGAGTAAGCGTCTTCAGAGGAAAGGTTGATCAAGCCGAGAGTTTCACCAAAGTGTGGGGCCAGTCGGTAGCTGCCATTTCTCTGCTTAGGTGAGGTTAGGAATGACTTAACAAAGATCCAGTCAAGGCGCTCACAGCCGATCACTCCGATGGAGCGAGGCACAGAGTAGGTAAAGGTGAAGCCTCTGCCAGTGTGGCGTTGGTTAGCATTTGATAGCTCACCGCTGTTACCATTTATAGAGCGTGACTTATCACCACGGAAGTCAAAGGCGCCACCGTCAGCGAAGCGGAAGTTCTCAATGGTTGAGAAGAGCGCTTTGGTCTTATTGGGGAGGATGACAGGGATACTCCAGGCCAGAGGGTCACGTAAGTTCTTGTAGCCGTTAACGATCGTTCTTAGCTGATTTGCACCAGTGATGTTTGCTGCAAAGAGGCCGATGCCGAGTAGCTTGGTTGGGTCAGTGACGGTTTTCTTTGAGAATCGGCCTACCGAAGTAGATCTGACATCTGTAGATGAGCTATTAAAGTCACCTGCCATGACGACGGGGTTTTTGATGTCTTTCATGTAGCTGAGGATTTCTTTCACCTGCTTGCGTCTATCATCAGGAGACGCCTTGATTTCAAGGTGGATGTTAATGATCGTAACTGTCTCGAAAGGAACACCGGGAACATGTAAGTCTACCCGTGTGAACGAACGACCTCCCACTTTGACCTCGCGGATAGGTTGAAACTTAAAGAGGGCCTCGCTGCCTTTACGTCGCCCTTTTTCAAGGAAGTCAGGCTTTTGAATCTCTCCGTCATACCAGTCGTATGGTTTTGTTTTTAGCTGAAAGAGTTCCACATTCTTAATTGGGTAGCGCGATAGCACGGCGACACCAAAGACACCTTTGTAGGTCGATGAATTACCCAGTAATGCACGACAAGCCATTTGATCGACATCGCCATTATCAAATTTGATGTGATCAAGTCCGAGGTGGACAGGGTCAATTTCGAGCTGCTGTGGCGCGTAGACAAAGTTCATTTTGAGCTTCTGGGCTAGGTGCTTAGCCGCAAAGAGGTAACCGCTACGGCAGTGACCGATATCCATTTCTTGGAGTAGCAAGATGTCTGATGCAGCAAGAGCCGCGCGTTGACGAACAGCTTCGCTATATGCGTTTGGCTCGCTCTTAATCTTTTCTCTCAATCCATCTGTGAATACAGACTCAGAGGTGAGCATTTTCCCTGCCTCATAGGCACGGATAGATTTCTCGATGTTCCAGGTGCTAAGGCGGATAGATTTACCTAGCTGTGGGTGTATCGATGTTTCTGGTAAGCCTGAGCGAAAGTAGACGCTATTATCGATGTAGGGCGTGGTGAGGAGCTTATTATATTTCTCAGCTAGCTTGCCTGTCGGGTTAGGGTTTTCAGCTAGGCTGCGAAGTTCTTTGTAGGAGAGGAGGTCAGGTGAAGATTTCCTGACGAAATTCACCGTTTTCGTCTCACCACTAGGTGTCTGAGTAATGATCTGATTATTAGAGTTTCTGAGATCAGAGAGGCTTTGGCAGGAAACCAAGCCTGCCAAGGCGATCAGTGGAAGGCATCGTTTAATAAGTTTCATAGTGGTGTGAGATGATTTGTTATTACTTGAGTAATGATAGGCTAATATATAATATGTTCAATAAGGCTGGCTAAGTTATCCTTATGGGGGATTGATACTGGCTTGATTTTAGCAGGATACAGCCGTTTTGTAGCAAGGAATCAACACCGAGGTAAAGCGAATAAAAGCCCGCGTGGCTTAGTTTGAATTAATCGCAAATTGGGCATTGGGTCTACTTGTTGGACGACACTTTTTTAGTGGTGAAGACCAATGCGATACCTCCTAAAATAGTGATAGCAGCTAGCATGAAGGGTAGCGTGATGGCCTCACCTAAAAAAGCAGCCCCGCCAAGAGCCGCGATGGCAGGCACGCTTAACTGAATAACGGCAGCGTGCGTGGACTTCAAATACGGCAGTAGAGTATACCAAAGGCTATATCCCATGGCGGAGGCGATAGCACCTGAGCTAATACTATAGAGAATGCCCATGCCATCGACGTGGAAGTGACTAAGTAATGCAGCGCTTAATGCCGAAGCAAATAAACAAGCACGTAGAAAGTTACCTGCTGTCATAGTGATCGCCGGATGGGCGTCGCCAGATCTGTTATGATCCTGTTCCTGCTTTCTTGTTTTCCCCCTGATGGAGTATATCCCCCAAGCCAGTCCCGCAATGATCATTAGAGCCGCCCCCTTCAAGGGAGGCGCTGCGAGACCAGGGAGCAGTAGCCCGATGAAGCCCAATAGAGCAATGATCAGCCCCAGAGACTGCAGCCGAGAGAGGCGTTCGCCTTTGATGAATCCGAATGAAATCATCGTCGCCTGAGCTGCCCCGAAGAGGATGAGCGCTCCAGTAGCTGCTGGTAAAATAGTGTAAGCCAGCGAGAACCCCGCAGCGTAGGTAAACAAAGCAAAGCCTGAAAACCAATCCCCTTTGAAGGCCACCTGAGTGATGGGGCCTATTTGAGCATCGCGACTCTTGGCACTCTGGCAGTAAACAATCACGACTAGGGTAATCGTGCCAGAGATCAGACGAATGAGCGTGAAGCTCGCCGCATCGATCCCGCCATCCTGAAGTGCCAGCCTGCACAGAATGGAATTTCCCGCAAAAGCAGTCATCGTGAGTGCAGCGAGTAATAGAATTCTAATAAAAGGCATGTCATAGGCACTAAAAATCCCACAGTAGAGAGAGTAAAGCATAACCCATAAAATAATATCACCTGACGCTGACCATGCATCTTAGTAGGATAGGGCGTGAAGAAACGTTGAGTAAGAACAGGGATGAAAAATTGCGAGCTAGAGATTGCCAAGTGAGCTGCATTTTATAGAGTGGGGTCGCTCCATGTCAGATTCCTCACCATCATCGAATTTCGTCCACCTTCACGTCCACACTGAGTATTCCACGCTGGACTCCACTGTGCGCACGAAAGCTCTCGTAGCTCGCGCCGCCGAGCTAGGCATGCCAGCTGTCGCGATGACAGATCACGGTAATCTCTACGCAGCAGTGGAGTTCTACCAAGCAGCAGAATCCGCAGGGGTGAAGCCCATTCTCGGCTGTGAGATTTATTTAGCACCCACTTCGCTAAACGATAAGAAGGAGACCCCAGGTAGGCAGAATTCAAGCCACCTCACCCTACTCGCCAAAGACGAGACAGGCTGGAAGAACCTCGTGAAGCTTGTCTCAGTAGGCCACCTAGAAGGCGAATACCTCGGAGAGCCCCGCATCGACCGTGAAAATCTCGCCAAATTCTCCGAAGGCATTATCTGTCTCAGTGGCTGTATCAATGGAGCCGTTAACGAATGGCTGCACGCAAACGACTACGGTGGAGCCGTCGCAGAGGTCAAAGGACTGCTAGAAATATTCGGAACAGAAGACTTCTACCTAGAGCTCAATGACCAAGGGCTAGAGCAGCAGCAGGCGCTCAATAGCCAGCTTAAGCAAATCTCAGAAGAGCTAGGAGTGAAGCTCGTCGCCACCAATGACGTGCACTACCTCAATGCCGACGACGCAGAGGCGCATGACGTATTGATCTGTATCGGCCAAAGTCGACTCCTCCTCGATGAGAACCGCATCCGCTACCCTGACCAGCACTACTTCAAAACAGAAGCGGAAATGCGAGAGCTCTATGCAGAGTTTCCCGGTGCCTGCGACCACACCCTAGAGATTGCTGAGAAGTGTAATGTCGTGCTGAAGCTAGACCCTACCAGCTCTGAGAAATACCCACAGTTCGACTCCCCAGATGGTAGCCCGCGCGAAGAATACTTCCGAAAAGTATGCTTCGAAGGTCTAGCTGACCGCTACGCAGAAGGCCGACTAGAAGAGCTCGCCGAGCTAGAAAAAATCTCAGTAGAGGAAATGCAGAAAGTCCTCGATGATCGACTCGACTACGAGATCGGCACCATCAACGACCTCGGATTCGCATCCTACTTCCTCATTACCGCCGACTTTATCCAGTGGGGGCGTGACCAAGATATCCCCGTAGGGCCAGGTCGAGGATCTGCCGCAGGCTCGCTAGTGGCCTATACCATGGGTATTACCGATATTTGCCCGATGCGATTCGGGCTACTCTTTGAGCGATTTCTTAACCCTGAACGAGTCAGCCCACCCGACGTAGACATCGACTTCTGCCAGAGCCGCCGAGTCGAAGTGATCCAATACGTGCGAGAAAAATACGGTGACCGCAGTGTCTCTCACATCATCACCTACGGAACACTAGGCGCAAAAAGTGTCATCCGTGACGTCTCCCGAGTCATGGGCATTAGCTACGGTGACGCTGACATGCTTGCCAAGATGATCGAAACCAAGCCCGGGGTGAAGCTCAAGGAAGAATATGACGAGAAGCAAGAGCTACGAGACATCATCGAAAACAGCAGCACATGGCAGGAACTCTGGAGCTACGCCACCACCCTCGAAGGTCTCAATAGGAACACAGGTGTCCACGCAGCGGGTGTAGTGATCGGAGATGGCGACCTAGCCGAGCACTGCGCCCTGACCAGAGGAAACGAAGGTGAGGTCGTCACCCAGTGTGACATGAATGCCATCACCGAAGTCGGTCTGCTGAAGATGGACTTCCTAGGGCTGAAGAACCTCACGGTGATTCAAGATGCTATTAATCACATCCGAAAGCACATCCCAGACTTCGATATTTATAAGATATCCCTCGAAGATAAGCCCACCCTCGATCTACTCAATCGTGGTGAAACCATGGGCGTCTTTCAGCTGGAATCAGGCGGAATGGTCGAAACCTGCCGTAAATACGGTATCGATAAAATCGACGACATCATTGACCTCCTCGCCCTCTACCGACCGGGAGCGATGGACTACATCGATCAGATGATCGCCGTTAAAAAAGGTGTCACCCCCGTCGTCTACGAGCACCCCCTACTCGAAGAAATCTGTGGTAACACCTATGGCGTGATGATCTATCAGGAGCAGGTGCAGAATGCCGCCAAGATGCTCGCTGGATACACACTAGGTGGAGCCGATATTCTTCGTCGAGCGATGGGTAAGAAGAAGCCTTCAGAAATGGCAAAGCAGCGCGAGATCTTCGTAGCTGGTGCCAAAGAGACCAATGACATCGACGCGCCACTAGCGAACAAGATCTTCGACAAGATAGCAGGCTTTGCTGGCTATGGATTTAATAAATCCCACTCTGCCTGCTACGGCCACATCTCCTACTGGACAGCATACCTCAAGGCAAATCACCCCGTCGAATTCCTCTCAGGACTCCTCTCCAACGAGCTCAACAACACCGATAAACTCGGTATTTTCGTCTCAGAATGTCAGCGTATGGATATCGAAATCCTACCACCCGACATTAATAAATCACAGACCCGCTTCGCCCCAGAAATGATGTCATCGGGTAAGATGGGCATCCGCTACGGACTCGCTGCGATTAAAAACGTAGGAGAAGCCGCCATGGAAACCTCCGTTGCCGATCGCGTTGAAAATGGCGAGTTTAAAAGCCTCGATGATCTATCCAACAGACTCGACTCCAAAAGCATTAACAAACGCATACTCGAAAATCTGATCAAAGCCGGCGCGCTCGACTGGACGGGTGAAACCCGCGCAGGCATGTTCGCCCGAGTCGAGCAAGTCGTCGCATCGGCAAGCTCCGCACAGCGTGATCGCGCCCAAGGCCAAGACTCGCTCTTTGACACCATGGGCTTTGCAGGAGCCGCACCAGAACCGCAGCAATCAGCCTCAGCTGTCCAAGATATCAGCGAATGGAGTAAAGACGAGCGACTAGCCAATGAGAAAGAGCTACTCGGCTGCTACACCAGTGGTCATCCCCTCGATAAATACCGAGGAGTTATCGACTCAGATCGCTTCAAAAGAATCGGGCTCATGGACGAGCTCGACACCAGTGATAAACGTGCCCGCTACGACTTCGCAGGTATGGTGCGACACGTCGAGCACAAGGTCACTAAGAAAGGCAAGCCCTTCGGCGTGCTACACATCGAAGACTTCACAGGAAGCTGCGAAGTCGTCTGCTGGTCAGAAAGCTACACCCCAGCCCGAGACGAAGGCTTGCTCATGTCGGGAAGTGTGATCCGCTTCAAGGCCAACGTGCAAGTCGACGAACGAACTGAAAGTCTCAGACTCACAGGTGCAGGCATCAAAGAGCTCAAAGCCAAAAAAGCCACCGCAAATGGTGCCGTAGGCCTCACGCTCTGGATTGCTCGAAATAATAACGATGACCTAGAAAAAATCCGCGAAGCCCTCAGCCATCACCCCGGTAAAACTCCCGTAGAAATCCACCTGCAAAGCGGCGCTGGAAAGCGAGCAACTGTA
>JALZUH010000051.1 GCA_023301645.1 Akkermansiaceae bacterium | reverse complement strand
ATTGGCAACAAGTAATCTGGAAGCTGATCAAGGCAAAGAATGATGGGGCGCTAGCTGTGAGTATTGATGAAATAGCGATGCTCTCAGGAATCATCGCTGATCCCACAGGACGCACGGCTGAGATCGAGCAAGAGCTGAGAGATGAGGTATCGAAGCTGCCACAGGACGAGCGTGTGACATTGGTTGAAGAGTTGTATTGTTTTACCACCGTTCGCAATGATTTCATAGAAGCGCAGCAATTGGCGTCTCAGATGCCGGCTAATGAGCCTAGATGGCAGCAAGTTGTTTATTTTTATGATAAGGCCTTTGGCCATTGGGCGAAGATAGAAGATTCCTTAGCTGAAGAGGCGAAGAATAATCCAGGTGATATGCAGCGCTGGACAGACTGGTATATTTGTTTGCGCAAGCTGGGCAAGGACGCTGCTGCCAAGGATGTTTATCAGCAGCTATTACTCGTCACCATGATGGAGGGGCAAGCTATCAACACGGTCGCCACGAAGCTCCATGAAGCTGGCTATTATAAAGAGTCGACAGAGCTCAGAGAAATCATGCTGCTGGCTAGTCCGAGCTTAAGTGTGCAGAGTGCGCAGTCTATTTTGGCACTCGTGGGGCAGAGTGAGCATTTCTACCAAACAGGGCAATGGTCTAAATCTTCGGCACTCAAGGAGATGTATTTGCAGATACGGATGCGAGGTCGAATCGAGGCAGAAGATGTGGCGAGTCTTTTGAATACTAGATTTTATGCTGATCTAGGTCTGGGTATGAGCCTCTATGAAGAAGGGCATGCCGAGGAGGCGATAGCGGTATTTGATAAGTGCCGCAAGTTCGTCAGTAATGGCTCGCTGGCAGATGATTTCTTCCCCGCATTAAGAAAAATCGATATAGGAGACAACTACGCGAAGTGGTTTGAGGAGAGCTACGCGAAAGTCGCGCAGGTTTGTAAAGAGTATCCTAACGCCGATAATACTCATAACACGGCTGCGTGGCTGTGCTCGCGCGCGCTACTTAGGGTGGATGAGGGCTATGCTCATGCACAAGCTGCTACCAAGCTCAGACCAAGCACAGGAGCCTACTTGGATACAATGGCGGAGATATGGCTAGCCAGAGGAGATAGAGAAAAAGCCATCGAATGGTCGATCAAGGCTACGACATCGGCTGTTTCGCACGCGCAGGGTAAACCAAGGGCTAGTGGCGTGGCTTTTACTGAGTATCAGATGCTCAAAAAACAGCAGGATCGCTTCAGAAATGCGCCGATCCCATCAGGCTATAAGATCAATCGATAAGTGCCGCAGGTATTCATGTCTTCATTAGAAAATACATTCGATGCATAGAATTATCTTATTCATATCACTTTTGCCGATACTGGCAGCACTGATGAGTCGCATGTTTTTTGCTGATCGGGTGCTGAAGGGCGCTCGTGGTAAAACGCTCAATACTGAGGCGCATCAGTTCGCAAAAAAAATGCTAGCCGTGATGTCTGGCAGCACAGGTGAGGCGATAGAGATCCAGCTTAAAAAACGAAGCTGGGTAGGGGCTCATGAAGTCAGGAGGGGTCATCTCACCCTCGCACCCAATGTTGCAAGTAGCCTATCGGTAAGTGCTCACGGTAAGGTGGCTCTGAGTGTCGGGCTAGCCCTGCTCGCGGAGAGAAGTCCTGAGCTAATAGCGCGTAGGCAGTGGGCGCTGCGCTTTGGTCAAGTAGCACCTGTTTTCGTGACGATTGTGGCGATTTTCGCCCTGCTGGTGGCAAAGCTGAGTGTTGGCTATCTACTGGCAATCATCGCAGCCACTCTAGGGGCGGCTTGCTGTGCTCAGGTATTTACCGTCATGGCGAACTTACAGGCAGCAAATCTTGCGTCGGTGATCATCGAGCAGAAGCGGCTTTTCCCTCGTGCTGATGACGAGATAGCAACCGTCGCGGCGACGAAGGCGTGGGCATGGCACGGTATTGTCCCGGGTGTGCTGGCACGGCTGATGTGAGTTGTTCGAAAGCCTCTCAAGGGTGGAAATAAGTATTTTAGTTTTCCTTACTAAGCTGCCTTGCAATCAGCTGGGGAATCATATATTCAATTACTAACGATAAGTTAACTAATTTCACTAATACTCATTTATGATTTCCTACGAACGCGACCCGCAGCAGACTATCCCTGAATCATCTGTCAAAATTATAGGTCTAGGTGGTGCCGGCGCGAATATGCTCGATAGGATCGCACTAGACGGGCTCAGTGGCGCAGAAATGCTCTGTATGAATACAGATATGCGCACTTTGATGGGCTCTGTAGCAGAGGTCAAAATCCAGATTGGCGCAGAGCTTACCAAAGGACTCGGCTGTGGTGGCGACCCACATCTGGGACTACAAGCAGCCCAAGAATCTGAAGAAGAAATTCGCGCTGCTGTTCGTGGTCATAAGATGATATTTCTCTGCGTAGGCCTAGGTGGTGGAACAGGCTCTGGAGCGGCGCCACTCATTACGCGTATTGCCCGAGAGGAGAATGCCTTTGTCCTTATTTTTGCGACGATGCCATTCGCCTTCGAGGGGCCACGTAGAAAAGAGCAGGCAGAGGCAAGTCTTAATGAGCTTGCCGTATTGGCAAGTGCTCTGGTTACTTTTGATAATGGTCGCATGGGAGAGCTCGTCCTTGCTAAGCAAGGTATACACGAAGCCTTTTCCGCAGCAGACCGTATGATTTCGGAGTCGATCAAGGCGGTTACCCGTCTAGTGGTGCGCCCGGGATTAATTAACATCGGTCTCGATGACCTCATGACAGCACTTCGCACCACGCGCTCGCGCTGTCTATTTGGCTCAGGTCTGGCGAAGGGTGAAAACCGCTCTCATTTAGCATTAGAGAATGCACTCGCTAGCCCATTACTTGATAAGGGCGGGCTCCTCAGAGATGCTACCACCGTGCTGGTGCATATTTGCGGAGGAGAGAGTCTCACACTTTATGAAGTCGAGCTGCTGATGCAGAACCTCGGTAAATACATACCTAGCAACGCTCATGTGCTTTTTGGAGCAGCCGTAGACCCGACGATGGAGGATAACCTCAGTGTGACCGTGATTAGTGCTTTGCCAGAAGATCAGCTGATCAAAGCGGATGCTCGTGGGCAAGTAGTCGCCACAAACATTGAACCATCTGAACGCTCAGAGGAAATATTAGAGGTGAAAACGGATCCGAAAGAAGCTTGCAAAAAAGAGGCGGAGGAGGCCAAAGCTCAACAAGCTAAGGAAACGAAGGATGAGCCAGCTAGTGACTTGCCAGATGAGGTATCAAGTGACTCTGCTCAGGCGGAAGTAGATAAGGTCGAAGAAGAAAAAGCTACAGAGAAGCCTGAAGAAAAAACTGAGGGTGGCGCTGAGAAGGAACTTAATACAGAAGAAAAAGCAAAAGACCTATCGACTGCTAATGACGATGAAA
Source organism: Akkermansiaceae bacterium (assembly GCA_023301645.1). Classification (GTDB taxonomy): domain Bacteria; phylum Verrucomicrobiota; class Verrucomicrobiia; order Verrucomicrobiales; family Akkermansiaceae; genus Oceaniferula. Next base: position 1,050 of record JALZUH010000051.1, on the reverse strand, counting down.
GTCAGAAGCTAGACCTTAGTGATAAATCCTCGGATAAAAAGCCCGCAGCAGAGCCTGAGGAGACCACGAAGAGTAGTCATCAAACGAAGAATGTGGAGGTGAAGGGTAAGTCTGAAAAGGCTGCAACCAGCGAAGAAAAATCCAAGGAAGAGCCTAGTAAAGAGGTCGAAAAAGAGGAGCAGGATTCTGATGGGGAACCTGAAGAGTCAAAGCGTGAGGAGGTCGAGAATACTTCGAAGTTAGATGAATTAGCCTTGGAAGCGGATGGCAAAAAAAGCACCGCACAACCTGAACTCCAGCTCGATGGTGCACCAAAGGGGAGATTTGAGGGAGAGGGGCCTAATTTTCATGATGGAGAAGATTTAGATATCCCTCCCTTCCTTCGTAAAAAACGACGCTAGACATATCGTGTTAGAGCCTATACGGATACCTCGTTCATGAATAATATTAGCAAGCTTCTCGTTGTGGTGGTCGGTGTGGCCGCAGGATATATCGCCACGCCTCACTTCATCCCTGAGGGTGGTCTACAATTAGGCTCACAAGAAGACTCAGCACAGGATGATAGCTCTTCTGGGCCAGCTATTCAAATGGACTTGAGCAAGGTCATTGCGGCAGATTTCCCAGAGGAGATTAATCTTAAGAGAAATCTCACGATTAAAGATACCTCTAGTGGGGTAACCATAGAGCTGAAAGAAGGAACTGCTGTGAAGCCGATCAAACTGAGTGGCCAAAGTATTCTTATCCAGCCAATTGGCATCCCTCTAAAGACTCAAATTCCTGTTGATGATACTAATTTCAAGGCACTAACCCTACCTAATTTACTCAAGCGTATGGCTAATGGTGGCCAGGTTATCCAACAAGGTTCGCCAGCAGAAGTAGCGGCGAATGCTGAGGTGGATGCTATGGGCGAGCCAAGTGCTCCAGTTGAGCCAACTCCAGAGCCAGTAGCTAAAACTGAGCCAACTCCAGAGCCAGTAGTGAAAACTGAGCCGACTCCGAAGCCTGTCGCTAAAACCCCTCGCAAAACGACCTTAACTGATGAGGAGATCA
>JALZUH010000050.1 GCA_023301645.1 Akkermansiaceae bacterium | reverse complement strand
GACGGTGGCTTCTATCTCTCGTCCCTGTGTATCGGTGAAGGTGCGTGCCGATAGCTCGTGTGCGTGCAGACCTGCAAACGTGACGATGGCCGACAGGATGAGATGTTTCATCAAGCCAGCATAATAAGGTGCGCTGTAGCTGCAATGTTTATTTTAAACCCACTCTGACAGCTAGATCGAGGTCGGGTGGGATGAGGGTGGCGGTGAGGTAGGGGTGAAAATGCATGAAATTCCGAGCTAGTTAAACTCGATTTCAATGCCATTTGCTTTCCATGCTTTAGAAATGTCCTTTTCGAGTTGGTCAAATGATCGACCATTGAGCAGGGCCTTGAGGGCTTCTTCTCCAGTGGTTCCGTTTTTGAGGGCTTTGAGGAAGGCGGTGATGTTCCTGCGGTCGGGCTCCATGTGGAAGAAGTAGTAGGTGATGAGGGCGCCGAGTCCGTAGTTGTAGTTACCATCCTGGGTGAAGCTGGAGTAGGACTGCAGCATGTAGTCACTTAGATCGGGGGCTCGTAGCCTCTTGCCGAGTCTGCGTCCCCCTTTGTTATCTCTGCCATTGGCAGTGACGTATGCGACGATCTCCTGCTTGTTTCCTCTAACTCTGTATTTACCTGATTGGTAAGCGGTGGCAGAGCAGTATTCGGCGAGTCCTTCGGAGAACCAACCTCGTGCACCATGCTGAAATAGCTCGCGATCGGTGAGCTGGTGGACGATTTCATGTGCGAGTGTTTTATTCGACCCGTTATAGTCATTGGTGTATCCGCCACCTAACTTTTTCACGCCGAGGCTGGTGAGGGGAACCATGATGATATTGGTATTGGAGAAGTAGACTCCTGCGGAGTTAGGGGGAGCACCGTTTCTCACGTAGTTAGACGCGCTGGCAAAGAGTAGGATTTTATTACGGGCGAGAGCTCCTGGCACATGAGCCTTCATCGATGAGATGGGTATCAGGCGGCAGTAGTCTCTGGTCGCCTCGAAGAGCAGGGCGAACTTACTGACTACGGACTTAGGCAGCGGCACATCGCAGATGAATTCGTAATGAGGGCTGTGGTAGATGTAGCGACTTTGGGCTTTGTTTTCAGAAATGGTATTAATGACCAGGTTCTTCGAGGTGGTGACAACAGTGGGCCAGTTGGTCATATAGTTATCGACGAGGCGATACTTTGCCTGCAGTGCTGCGGCACCCGTTGCTACGGCTGATGCTGGAGGTCTAGTCTTCTGTGTCTTGGTGCTTCTGGGCTGAATCGGTGTTTTAGAGGCTGGCCTGATACCAGTTGTCACCCCTCTTTTCTGGGTGGATAGGGTCTTGCTCTTGTAGGCGCTGATATACTGTTGGTCACTATCGGAGAGCTTGGAAATAGAGACTTTAAACATCTTGCCCCTACTGGGGATCATGAGGGTTACCGTGTCGTCAGTGGCACTGAGTATGCTGGCGTTGAACTTATTACCCGCGCGATCAGTAAACGTGCGAGCATGGACGGTGCCAGTGAGCTGAAACATCATGAAAATCAGGAACAATAGTATCGAGCATGCACGCGCTATGGACTTGGTATTTACAGACTTCATCATGAGTAGATTATGGATAGTTCACAGGCTAGCAATATTAATCTGTAAGCTATACTTGCAGGAATAGAGTCGAGGGGCTATTTGATGCTTATGAAAATGCTCAGCTACGAAGATGCTGCTTATGGGGAGTTTGTCGCGAAACTAGATCGCCGCGCCGTGCCAGGGAGTAAGGGTGACCAAGGCAGCAAGGGTGTTGAGGACATTGTTTCGGGCATTATCGCCGATGTTCAGGAGCGTGGTAATGAGGCTATTTTTGAATACACCGAGAAATTCGACGGGCTCAAGCTCTGTGCAGAATCTCTCTTCGTGAGCCAAGCTGAGATCGATGAAGCCTATGCTGCTGTCGAGGATGACGTGAAGGATGCAGTAGCTCTGACGAAGAAGAACATCCACGCTTTTGCCAAGCTCAGCCTGCGTAAGGACTGGAAAACAAAAAATGCGCAGGGTGTCGAAGTCGGCGAGCGATTCACTCCCTACGACCGTGTAGGTGTCTACGTGCCAGGTGGCAAAGCACCCTTAGTATCGACGGCCCTCATGACCGCTGCCTTTGGCCAAGCCGCAGGCGTGCCTGAGATCTTGGCAGCCACTCCCGCTAATGCAGAGGGAAAGATCAATCCATCACTCCTCTACGCTCTTGTCGAGGCAGGTGCTACTGAGATTATTAAAGTCGGCGGAGCACAGGGCATTGCCGCGATGGCACTCGGGACGAAGTCAATTACCCCGGTGGAGAAAATATTTGGCCCCGGTAATGTCTTCGTCGTAGAGGCGAAGCGCCAGCTTGTAGGAGCGGTATCGATCGACCTTCTCCCTGGGCCGAGTGAGGTTCTCATCGTCGCTGATAAGTCAGCTAATGCTCAATTTATAGCAGCTGATATGCTGGCGCAGGCAGAGCACGCAGGTGATAGTATCGTGGGCTTTATTACCGACTCGAAAGAACTCCTCACCAAGGTGGAAAAGGAGCTAGAAGAGCAGGCACCGAAGCTCTCACGAGAGAAATACATCCGTGAAGTGCTCAAGAAGGGAACCTTCTGCCTCCAGACGAAGAGCCTTGATGAGGCGATTGATATTTGTAATACCTTCGCCCCAGAGCACCTCTCACTCATCGTCGAAGATGAAGATTTCTGGCTCGGCAAGGTCCGCACAGCGGGTGCAATCTATGCGGGCGCATTAGCTGCTGTTGCGGTGGGCGACTTCGTAGCGGGGCCTAGCCACACGCTACCAACAGGTGGCTCAGGTAAGTCATTCTCAGGACTGCGCGCCGATCAGTTCCAGCGCAGGGCAAGCATTGTCCGCATGGATCAAGCAGCACTTAATAACTCACTAGATGCAGTCGAGACCTTCTCTCGCATCGAGGGACTAGACGCTCATGGTAAGTCCGTGAGTATCAGAGTGAAGTAGATCCTTAAGGATTCTCTCGCCCCTGTCTCTGGGCTTAAAGCGGAGAACAAAAAAGGGATGTGACTCGAAAGCCACATCCCTTTTAAAATAGAATCTCTTATTACTAAGCTAAGGCTTAGAAGTAAGTGCGGTATGCCGCGAAGACTGTCGTTGCGTCTGCGTCACCTGTAGGTGTGTCGAGTGTATCATACTCGATGCCGACTTGCACTTTGGAGTGATGTCCAGATATGAAGTAGTTTAGGCCTGCGTAGATGCTCTGGTGAGAGTCACCACGACCATTAGAAAGAGAGCTGCCATTGTCATTAGCGCGGAAGTAGCGGCTGTTTACACGGATACCCTCATCTTGTGAAGATGCTTGATACTGGTAGCGAGCTACGAACTCAAGCTTGTCCTCGATAAGGTAAGTTGATGGCATGACGATAAGACCATAGAATGATCCGTCGCGGTTATTTCCTGCGAAGCTTTCACTTCCATTGTCACCATAGACGGCATTGAGGAAGAGGTTCCAGTCATTGACCTTTGTCTCGTAGGCAAGTGAAGCAGCCCACTTGTAGTCTACATCGAGTTCGTCACGACCTGAGTCATTAGCGTCGAGGTTATAAAGGACATCAAACTTAACTTTGCCATTTTCTAGCTTCCAGTCTGAGTTCAGTGCGAGGGCTTTGCCTCTGCTCCATCCAGCGAGCTCTTCATTGTCATCAAGGCTTAGGAGGCTGAACTGACCGTCCCAGTTACCCTTTGAAACGAGTGCCTTGAGCGCTGTGTAACGTGAGTTACTAAATAGCTTATTGGAGATGGCTGCACGCTCTACGGTTTTGATCTTCTTAGAAGAAACAGCAACCTCTGCACCATTGTCGATCTTCTGGCGACCATAACGTAAAGCTACGGAATCAAGATTTCCAACGTTCTGCAGTGAGTATGTAAGGAAGAGCTCATCAATTCCATTATACTCAAATTGCTCAGATTGACCGTTGCTAGCAGCATCATTGATGACATTGATGGTGCTTCTTAGTGTGAAGTTATTGAGGAATTTAGCCTGAGCACCGATACGGATACGGCGAAATTCGGTAAAGTCATTATCAAAGCTATCTCCCGCTGCGTCTTCGCCGTCGATGTGGGCATACTGCCAGTGGAAGCGACCGTGGAACTTAAGCTCTTGAATAAACTTAGCGTCATTATCTTTGTGGAATAAGCCAAATGTCCTGAGGCTATCACCCCAGCTCACTGCTTGGTCTGATGTTTCCGCAGAGAGCGGCGTTGTTAGTATTGAGCTGATTGCTACAAGTGATGCAGCACTAGTCATTTTCAGTGTCTTAGTCATGATTTTTTTGAAGTTGTAACCTAATAATTGATTTGTCAAGCAGCTGAGTAGGGCTGAGCTCGACGTGCGCATAGTGATAGGTCTTAAGTGATAATTTAGAGAATGAATTAATGTTACATTCTTGTCACATTAAGAAGTGTAGATTCCTAGGCTTTGTTTCAGGCAGGCAATGGCGAACTGAAACTTCTCCTTTGTCGGGCGCTTAGGCTGATACAAGTGCCAGTTCTTTACCGTCCCCTCCAGGCTCAATTTCTCCGTCGGGTGAACCATGCTCGCCTCCTCACAGATACGCAGCATAGGTAGGTCGGCATGGCTATCGGAGAAGCCATGACTATCGGGTAATACATCACCAGCTTCAGGGTCGAATCCCTCAGGGAGGATGGACTTCATCTTAACGAGTTTGTTCGCCCCTTTATTATTACCACCGATGATATCGGGGAAAAGTCGCACGTGGCCGACCATCTCGACCTCGGTGCCGAAGTAATGGTCGAAGCCCAGTCTCGCTGCAATTGGGCGCACCCAGATCTCAGGACTAGCTGAGCTAAGCACGGTGAGTCGCCCCAGTTTCTTCTGCTGCTCAAGCACATCGAGCATCTCATGGTAAAATGTGTCAGGGAAGTGCTGCTCGACAAATTCCTCAGCCAGCACATCAAGCTGCTCCTTATTGAGCCCCCAGAGGTAATTGAGAAAAACACGCTTCATACCCTCTGCTCCGAGCACCTTGGTAAAAGGCAGGAAAGGGACAAGTCCGACGAGGAAAAGCCGGCGTATCGGCATGCGCTTGATAATGAAATCACAGAAAAGCAGCTGCGTATCCCAAGGGATCAGAGTCTGATCGAGGTCAAATAGAGCATAGCCAGACCTCCCCAGTGCTGCCGCCGCATCACAAGGATCAGCTGCAGAGGGTGAAGGTGTAGATGGCGAAGTCGCCGAAGTGTCCTGATGGGCACAGTCTGTATGAGGCTTCATCAGCCCAGCTTTATGAATCTCACTAAAATTACAAGCCTAGTTGCTGTGATGTGGTAGAAAAACGCGGGGCTTATGGAGAATAAACCTCCTTGCTATAGCCCGATTTACGGCTAGAATGTGGGCTATAAACCTTCGCTTTATCAACCATGGCATGGAACTGGCAATTACCCGACTGGGGAGAATTCACTTATCAATCAAAGCATTTCGAGGAGCTTGAGCATGATTTCATGCATCTCTCAGGGCAGGCTTTAGGAGCGCTGAGCCATATTGAAAAGGATGGGAAAAACCAGCTGCGTATAGAAATCATTCGAGATGAAGCATTGCGAACCTCTGAGATTGAGGGCGAGCACCTTGATCGTGATAGCCTACAGTCATCGCTGCGTAGGCATTTTGGCTTACAGGTTTCATCAGACAATAAGCTCGTCAGGGAAAAAGGAATTAGTGAGCTTCTGATCGATGTTTATGAGAACTACCAAAGACCACTATCACATGAGCTGTTAAAGCAATGGCACGCGAAGCTCTTTCAGAAACAACGCGAAGATGCAGGGGAGTATCGTCAGCATGAAGATGCTATGCAGGTCGTATCTGGAACAGTTCATCAGCCTAAAGTGCACTTTGAAGCGCCCCCATCTGGGCAAGTCAATGACGAGCTGAACGCTCTGATTGATTGGTATAATGAGCAGCATAAGACGAAGTCCACCACGCCAGTTGCCATTGCCGCTATTGCCCACCTGTGGTTTGAAAGCATTCATCCGTTTGAGGATGGTAATGGCCGCGTAGGCAGAGCATTGGCCGAAAAGTCACTGTCTCAGTCGCTGGGGCGCCCTGCCTTAATCTCACTATCGACAGCCATTGGGCGTAAAAAAGGCGATTACTATGCAGCCTTTGCCAAAGCCCAATCAGGGACTGACAATGATATCACCTTATGGATGGAGTATTTCCTCCCACTCGTGATTGATGCTCAGCAGCTCAGTATCGAGACCATTGACTTCATCATTAAAAAAGGTCGCCTTCTACAGACACACCAACATTCCCTCAACGACAGGCAAAACAAAGTGATCCTTAGAATACTCGAAGAGGGCATTTATGGATTTAAAGGTGGCTTGAGTGCTTCAAATTACCGAGCCATCACTCAGGCTCCACCAACAACGGTGACTCGTGATCTCAATAATCTCGTCACTAAAGGTGTGATGACACGAACTGGCGAGCGTAAAAGCACACGCTATTGGCTCAAGCTCTAAGGGGGCGTAGTCTTCTATACTTTTATCGTTATGGTGATGTTAGACGTAGTGTGTAATCATTCATGCAGTCATATACTTAAACGTGAGGATGAAAACATTTTCCAAACAGTTTTGACGGATATAGTCGAATCGGCATAATTACTTAAAATACCATGCATGCAGTTTGGTGTTCCCCAAGGATTTCGCGCAGCGTGTCTCCTAAATTAATGGTTACTTGATTTATGCTGTTAGCTCAAGTTGGTTATTATTTTTAATGAACTCCATGGGCGATTGATAGC
>JALZUH010000049.1 GCA_023301645.1 Akkermansiaceae bacterium | reverse complement strand
GTGAAGTTTCCAATGGCTTTATTTAGCAGGGGGGCTGCTTTGTTATTTCTGTAGTTATTATAGCGAGTGGTGGTGATGCCGCCTGAGAAGAAATTCGGCGTGTAGTCTGGGATGGATGCCATGGCGAGGACTTTGCCGGTATTGGGATCCATGACGACGGCTGCTGCTCGTCCTACTTCACGCAGTGTGGTTTCTACGAGGTGCTGAACGCGGGCGTCAATGGTGAGCACTACACGGGAGCCTGCGTCGGGGTCGATTTTGTCGACGATTTTAATGGCTTTGCCTTTTTCGTTTTTGAGCAGAGTGGTGATACCTTTAGCGCCATTAAGGTATTGGTCCATGGTGGACTCAACACCTGCAATGCCTACGCTGTCTCCAGTGTAGTGCTTGAACTGGCGTCGTTCTTTTTCGGTGATTTTCCCTTTTTCCCAGTCTTTGGTGTAGCCAAGAACATGTGAGGCTAGTGAACCATAGGGGTATTCGCGCACGGGGCTTACTCGGATTTCTACTCCGGGGAGTTCGAGGTTGTGCTCGGCAAAGTAGGCAAACTGGTCGTAGCTAAGGTCACTTCTGAACTTAAAGGGCACCTGTCCACCGTGGGTGATGTAGTGAGTGTTGAGCGAGTTGGCGTTATATTGCTTGTCGAGATTATGTATGGCTAGTCGTGGCCTGACCCATTCATTGATGATTTCGTGAGTTTTCTTTTTGGCAAAGATCTCATCGGCTTCTTTGCCGTGGGTGTCTTTGAGGTGACGCCTGTAGTCGTTGCGGATGTCTTTGAGATTAAAGACAACTTCGTAGTTGCGCACATTCGTAGCGAGCACGATGCCGTTTCGGTCAGTGATGTCGCCTCGTATACCTGGCTCACGGATAGTGATGGTGTAATTAGACGGGACTTGTTTTAAAAAACGAGCTCGGTTAGCGATCTGGTAGTCATATAGGCGTGAAACGAGAGTCCCAAACCCTACTAAAACAAGGGCTGTGAGTATAAAGATTCTCAGTTGGTAACGCTTTTCCATATCGCTGATTTTTTGATTAAGAGAGCTTAATCACAGGTGTTGGTGTATTTGGGGTGTTTTTTGAGTCCGTGATATTCGATGGTGTATCGACAATATGTAGCGAGTTGAAAAATAATCCAGAAAATGATGGGTGAGCAGAGCATGGTGACAGCTCCGGTGAGGTAAATTCGATAGAAGGTAACGGAGGGAAAAGTGAAGTCCCCTCGGACAAAGTTGATAATGAGATACTCGGCAAAGAGGTAGAGAAAGATACAGAGTCCTGCTAGTAATGAGGAGATGTGCCAAACGCCTTTTTTGAAGAGTGGCTGGATACTCTGCATGAGTAGGCCCATCACGGCGTAGAGGATAATGCTGTAGCCAAAGCGGAGTGAGTCTACAGGGTGGGTGTAGACGTCAGGGTCACCTCCGTGTTCACCGAGCAGGTGCTGCGCGTCCCATAGGAAACCACAAATAAAGGCAAGGACGAGCATGGTGGCGAAGTTCACACTGACTGCTGAGCAGAGAAAGACGAGTGGGAGGATGAGAACTCGCGCACCATAGAGGGAGGGGATGGCGGGTAGATACTGCTGCACCATGCAGGCAGCGAGCACTAATAAAATAATACTGATGGTATATTTTAACACTTTATTTCTCGGGCAGGCGGGGTGAGTCCAAAGGATTGGTATGTTTAACAAACACTATTTTGAGTGTTTTGAAATCCACCGCAGGCTTGACGAGAGCTTCTCCAGAGAGTGGTCCTGATTCGTAGGACTCTATGGTGCCAAGAAGAATACCTTCGGGAAAGAGTCCGCCTCGACCTGTGGTGTATACCATCATGCCGGGCTCAATCGATGCTCCTTTGGATAAATAGTTCAGGCGAAGAAGTGGGCTTTCTCCAGTTCTTCCTCTAATGCCGCTGAGTATACCTACTTCTGGTGTGCCGTCGATCTTGGCAGATACTTGGCAGCTTTCGTCGGTAAGTAATAGGACGGTGGATGTGTTGGGTGAGGTGGTGTCAATTTTGCCTACGAGCCCTTCTGCGGAGAGAACGGGCAGCTGGACGCCGATGTTGTTGTTCTCACCAAGGTTGATGGTGACGGTTTGCCACCATGTGGAGGGTTGGCGGCGGATGATCTTAGCAGGGAGAACTTGGAAGGGTTCGTTTTGCTTGAATGAAAGTGCTTTGTTGAGCTCAGCATTTTCGATCTCGATTTTGCGAAGATGGGCTATTTCCATTCGCGTTTGGTCGAGGTCAGCTTTGGCTAATTTGTAGCGCTCTTCCCAGATCTTGGAGTGCTCAGCTTCTTGGATGAATTCCGCAGCAGTGGTCTCAAGTGTAGCCCCTCCTCTAATAAAGGGGCTAATGACACTGTAAAATGTCTTCTGGATAGATCGAACCGTCGTCTCTCCAAGTGTCAGCACCCAGACGGTGCTGGCAATGAAGAGCAAAAGTGCTATCAGATTGAGCGGTTTCATTTTCTCTTCTACCAAGAGAGCACAATGCTAGATTGTGCTTGGTAGATGTTAGGTTTAGCGAGAATCAGAGCTGGCAACTTGGCGTAGGAAAGCTAGTTCAGAGAGAACTTTTCCTGCACCTTCTGCAACAGCGCTCAACGGGTCTTCTGCTACGTGAACAGGTAGGCCGGTTTCATTGCGTAGAAGCTGATCAAGACCTCTGAGGAGGGCTCCACCACCTGCGAGGACGATGCCGCGGTCGACTAGGTCGGCGGCAAGCTCTGGTGGGCAGCGCTCAAGAGTAGTGCGGACGGCGTCGACGATGGTCTTCAGTGGGTCCATCATGGCGTCACGGATTTCCTTTGAGCTGATGTTGATTGTTTTAGGGAGTCCAGCCACAAGATCACGGCCTTTGACGTCCATGTTGATTTCTTTTGGAAGGGCTACGGCTGAGCCAAGGCGGATTTTGATCTCTTCGGCGGTGCGCTCACCAATCATGAGGTTATAGGCGCGCTTCATGTAGTGGGTGATGGATTCGTCGATCTCGTCACCTGCGGTGCGGACACTGCGGCTGTATACGATGCCAGATAGGGAGATGAGTGCGACCTCCGTAGTTCCTCCTCCGATGTCTACGATCATGTTACCTGCTGCGTCTTGGACGGGTAGGCCTACTCCGATGGCTGCTGCCATAGGTTCTTCGATGAGGTGGACTTCGCGTGCTCCTGCTTGCTCAGCAGATTCACGAACGGCTCTGCGCTCGACTTCGGTGATGCCAGATGGCATGGCGATGACAACACGTGGATTAGAGCGTTTGCGGCCATTGTTTACCTTGCGGATGAAGTGGCGAAGCATGGCTTCAGTGACGTCGAAGTCTGCGATGACACCGTCTCTGAGTGGGCGGATGGCAACGATATTTCCTGGGGTGCGGCCTAGCATGCGCTTGGCGTCGTCACCGACAGCGAGCACTTCATTCGTGCCAGAGTTAATGGCGACGACGGATGGCTCGCGGAGGACAATACCTTGGTCCTTCACATAAACGAGGGTGTTGGCTGTGCCTAAGTCGATACCAATGTCGTTTGATTTGAAGTTGAAAAGTTGTTTGATGAAATCGTAGTTCATTTTTTAAATATGTTTACTGAAATAATTTGAGCGGTTAGCGACTGTAGTAGTGCTGTGAAAGGTTCTGTTTACTGGATGCATGACTATCGTGACGTGAAGACTTTCCACGTCGCATGGTCTGAAGATGCTTTCTGAATGATCTCTACGAGCTTTTTGGGCGTGTAGATTCAATAAGTGACTATTGAGACACAGGGCAGCAAGGTCAAGAGGTAACAGTCGTTAACTATTCAATTGTAGGGGCTTTGGGCAGTTTTTGCCCCCGATATGCCGTTTGTTAGCTAATTAGCCTAATTTTAGGCGGCTGTCTGATTCGAGCGTGTTACTTAGCTCATCCCATCCTGCAGGTGTTTGGAGGTTGAATGTGTGTAAGTAGAGTGCGACGAGTGCTGGGTCGTTCTTTTCTAAGAGGGCGTCGACAGCTGCTTTGAGCTTGTCAGCATCAAGTGTCTCAGGGAGTTCAGTTTCTACTTGTCCGTTGCCATCATGAGGGATTTCTAGGGCGTCACAAAAGGTGACAAGCATGGCTTCTTGGCCTTTCATGAAGTAAACTTGGAGGATGTGCTCTGCCATCATGTTTGAGGTCTTGAGCTTGAGGGTTTTGTGCATCCATTCAATTTGCTCAGCGACTGGCTTTTTTTGCAAATACGGTAGGCGCATTTTGCGATTGGCTGCTAGGCTTGCGAGTGCATTTTTGTAGAGTTCGCGGTCGGTGTCGCGCATCCACATGAAGAGATCTGAAATAATGGATGATTTGACGTTGGTGTAGAGTTCGTAGGCTTTCATAGCTAGTTGATTATAAGTGGGTTGGGTTGAAAATGTGTGTGTGTGTGTTTCTCGTGAGGATGAATTAGATCCTTTTTTAGGAGATGACAACTGAGTGTTTTTTGGAAAGTCGAAGGACGTCTGTTTCTTTGAAGTCGATGACGGCCGTTGGGTCGGTGAGCTTTTCGCCATTGAGCTGCACTGCTCCGGGGAGAATATGCTGTTTTCTGATCTCTCCAAGAGATTTTTGAATTTCAAAAACAGTGGTGAAGGCGAGCTGAACTTGCTGGGCAAGATTGCTGTCGTCATTGGCGGGTGAGAATGGCTTCGCGCCAGCTGAGGTGTCGCGATTTGAGAAGCGTGATTCCCATGTCGTTCTGGCTGCGGTGGCGTCTTGCTGATCGTGGTAGCGTGTGGTGATTTGTTCAGCTAGTTGCTTTTTGGCGTCCATGGGGTGAGCTGCTTGGTCGCGCTGTTGGCCTAGTAGTAGGAGGTAGTATCGATCCATGAGGTCATCGGATATACTCATGATCTTGCCAAACATCTCATCAGGTGCGTCATTGACACCAATGTAGTTATTGGCAGATTTGGACATTTTCTTAACGCCATCTAGACCTTCGAGAAGTGGCATGAGGATGACGACTTGCTGGGGCATTCCTTCTTCTTTCTGAAGGTCGCGTCCAACGAGGATGTTAAAGAGCTGGTCTGTTCCGCCGATTTCTACATCAGATTTGATTTCTACTGAGTCCCAGCCCTGCATGATGGGGTATTGAGTTTCGTGGAGGCGCACTTCTTGTCCTTTTTCGATGCGCGACTTGAAGTCTTCGCGTTGGAGCATTTGCTGCATGGTGACGCGTGCATTGAGCTTGAGGACTTGCTCGTAGTTCATTTTGCGGAACCATTCGCCATTGTAGACGACTTCTGTTTTCTCTTGGTCGAGGATCTTGAAGGCTTGTGTGGTGTAGGTCTCAGCATTGGCGAGGACTTCTTCGCGTGTGAGTGGGGGTCTTGCCGCTGATCTGCCAGTAGGATCACCTACGGTGGCTGTGAAATCACCAATGAGTAAGATGGCGTGATGGCCGAGTTCTTGAAACTGACGTAGTTTTTCAAAGGCGAGCGTGTGCCCGAGGTGGATGTCAGGGGCTGTGGGGTCTACTCCGAGCTTGATACGTAGAGGTCTCCCTAGTTCGAGTTTTTCTTTGAGTTCTTTTTCACTGAGAACTTTGGCTGTTCCTGAGGTGAGGATGTTGAGGGCGTCTTCGATTGGTAGACTCATGGCTGGTGGAGGTTGGATTGATTCGGTGTCTCTGTCGAGCCGTAAGATGTGTCTTTACGCGGCTTGCTTTTGCCATATGGTGAGGGCATGAATGATGAATTATCACCCTACGAGGTATCAGATAGTGCGATGTCAGCTCCTTCGAGAGCTAGCGAGCTTCCTGCACTGCCTTCTAGTGTTCCTAAGGTGTTTGGTATTATCCATATTATATATGGTGCTTTCGGGTTGATTTCAGCCGTTTTTTCGGTGGGTGCATTTGCAGCTCTCAAGGCGTTGGTGCCCAAGGGCGAGATCAAGGAGTTTGATGCAATGATAGATGCTTATGAGGGTATTGTGAGTTTTGCTTATGCGGACATGATCCTTAAGGTGGTCTTTGGTATTGTCTTGATCACAGCAGGTATTGGTTTGTTGCGGAGAAAGAGGTGGGCAGTGGGCACTAGTATTTTCTGGGCTGTTTCACGTATGGTTGCTGCGGTAGTGATGATTGTCATTATGGCGGAGCCAACGAGGGTTTTTCAGGAAAAGGTGTATGCTGCTAATTCTCAGGGTGGTGAGCAACTACAGGAATTCCAACAAATGGCGACGGGTGTGGGGAATATTGTGGGTGTGGTCATGGTCTGTATTTATCCGATACTGTGCCTTGTTTTCCTTGCGAGGGGGAATGTGAAGCAGTCGCTGAGGTAGGCTGTAAGTAGGGGATTTGTGAGAAAAGTGATTTTTTGGCACGCGAAGTTCATTTTTCGCTTTGCAATTTTGAAATAATGCATTATTCATCCGCCCCGACCTTGGTCGGAGGAAAATGATTATGGTGGTTGTAGCTCAGTGGTAGAGCCCCGGATTGTGATTCCGGTTGTCGCGGGTTCGAGCCCCGTCATCCACCCCATTTTTCATGTTTATCCTGTCGTTTGATGTTCCTCGCTATATTTAGTGGGGATTTTTTTTGCCTGTTTTTAACGGCTGGTCGATTGGAGATGTGATGGGGTGGCGGTGCATTTTGATTGAGGTCTTTTGGAATGCTGCTATGTGGGCTGTATGAAATTAGTATTGTCTACTGTGGCTGCAGGCTTGTGTTTTGGTGGCCTAGGATATTTTTTAGGTGGTGCAGGTGGAGGTGATACCGGTGAAGGGACGCTAACGGCAGAGAATGTCGCAACTAGTGCTCGGTCTAGTGTGTCCCGGCCGCAGAAATCCAGCTCAAAAGACAGTAGGGTGGCTATCACTAATCTACTGGGGTCGATGGATCGCACGGATAGCCGCAGTGTTATGAAAAATGCTATGGCGGTCTTTTCCCTCAACGCCAAAGAGATTAAGAATCTACTTGATAGCCCAGAGTTTGACAATGTGAGCTACTATACTGGCTCGAATCAAGCGATGTTTTCAGCCTGCTTCTCTCGACTTGCTGAGATCAATCCACAGGATGCTATGGCAGTGGCTGAGCAGCTCAACGATCAGAAGAAATATATAGCGATGTATGCCATTTTTCAAGAGTGGAGTGCAAGTGATGCTGAAGGGGCGTTAGATGTCGCGCTGACCATTGAGGATAAAAGAATCAAGAATACGGTTATTTCGAGCGCCTTGATAGGAGTGGCTAAGAGTAATCCTGAGAGAGCGTTCAAACTGGCTCAGGAGAATAAAGCGAATCAGGCATTGTACAGTATTGTAAGCCAGTGGGCAGAGAGTGACCCAGTAGCGGCCTTGGGCAAATGTGACGAACTCCCTGGAGATCAGAAACGCTGGGCGATGACTTCTGTGATCTCGCAGTGGGCGCAAAAGGATCTCGCGGCTGTGCAGACTTACATCGACGGTGTGGAGGATACGAGTGATCAGCAGGCGATGATTTCTGGTTTGATCAATACTTTAGCATCGACTGATCAGGATAAGGCATTCGAGCTGCTGGCACAAAATGAGAGCATAGCAACTTCAGATCAGATGAGTGGGATCATCTACAACTTAGGCCAGCAGGCACCCGAGAAAACACTGCAATGGATTAATAACTCAAGCTTGGATGAGAAAAAAAAGGACTTAACGAGAAATGTTTTGTCGGCATGGTTTAATAGTGATGAAGATGAAGCTATTGCGTATTTTGAGGCTATCGTAGATGCTGATATTAAGGCTGCTGCTGGCGAGGGGATATTGCAGCAGTTATCACACCGTGACCCTAAGAGGTATCTAGAACTTTATGAAAAAATGGGTTCTGAAGGGGAGAATAATTGGACTTACCGATCAGCATTAAGGAAGTTAGCCGTCGAAGATTTAGACTACGCGAAGACTTATCTCGATAGCATAGAAGACCCTAAGCTCAAAAAAGAAGCTCTGGAGTCTGTGATGAGTGGGTTATCGAAAGAAAACCCAGATGCAGCTATTGAAATGGCAAACGCACTCGATGATGAGGGTGAGAGAGAGGCTGCTTTAGCTGAGGTTTATGAAGATATGGCTAGTGAGAACCCGCAGAAGGTGGCTGAGGTGTTCCTGCAGAGAGGTATGAAAAGTATTGGAGATTATGATGTGGGTGATTTTGTGTATCGCTACGCGGGTAAGGATATCGAGGGTGCTAAGGCCTTTGTCGATCAAATCGAGGATCGGACGCTATGGAATGGGGCTGTGAGTCGATTACTCTCAAGCTGGTCAAATAAAGACCCAATTGAGGCAGCGCAGTTTGCTTTT
>JALZUH010000048.1 GCA_023301645.1 Akkermansiaceae bacterium | reverse complement strand
TTTGACGACATCGACATATGCCGCAAGGTCGGTAAAGCCTCCCGCGAAGTCTGCCAAGGCGAAGTCATCCAGACCCAGCGCCGTTTCGACCTCACCCTCACCCAAAAAGACTACTTCCACATCATTGAGATGAAAACAGGTGCGCTCTTTGCGGCCGCCACAGGTATTGCCGCAGCACTTTCTGGTGTTTCTCAGGAAGTAGAAGACATGCTCTACGACTACGGTCTCAAGCTTGGAACTGCCTATCAGATCTATGACGACTGCCTCGACCTCGTAGGTGATGAAGACATAGTCGGCAAAACCCTCCGCACCGATCTCGAAAAGGGCAAACTCACCCTTCCCCTGCTCATCCTACTAGAAAAAGCAGACCCAGATCAGCGCGATCTTCTCAATCAGCACATTACTGAGCAAACACCTCTCGACCTACCCACCCTTCTTGGCATTGCCCAATATCAGGACTCCGTGCAATCATCTCTAGATATCGCGTCCACCATGCTCAAGGAAGCTCGTGAAAACCTGCAAATGCTCGAAGACACTAAGTGGCGCAACGGACTCGAAGAAGTCACCCACTACCTCGACAGCCTACTTGATCAGTGCAGGCAGTAAGTAAGTAGGAGGCGTATTGCTCTAACTGAACCAACTAAATCAGCTCCACTCCAAAGCGCTTCATAATCCACGCCGTGAGGACGAAGAGAACGGCCGTCATCACACAAGCCGTGAGCATCACCCAGCCGTAGTGCCACCCCTTACGCAGTAGCCACGGGATGAGCAAGAACATCGGCATGGTAGGAATGACATACCAAAAGGTATACCACGCGTGATTAGCAATTTTCTCAGTTTGCTCCTCGCCTTTTATTTCGAAAAACATCCAAGTCATTGCCAGCACCGTCACCATCGGAAGTGCTGCCAATATCGCGCCGATCTTATCGGTTCGCTTTGCAACCTCAGAGATGAGCACAATAAGGCCAGAGGTGATGAGGTATTTAAGAATAATGGGCATGAAAATGTATTTGGACTATCGCCAATAAAGCGTATTCTAGCTGCGTCATGCAAGCATATCCTAAAGTATCCTCACTTTTACTCGTCACGGGCGTTATCACTCTTGCCTCGTGCTCCTCAGTTGAGAGTAATCCCGTAACTCAGCAAGTGCAGGCCACTACCCGATCCAGCGCGCTCAACATCTCTGCCTCTGACAAACAAAAGATTGGCAAGAAAATCTGGAAAAACGAATCCGGTGGCAGCGTGGCAGGTCTCACCCAGTGGAACGATGGCGAAGAATTCCCCTCCATCGGCATCGGACACTTTATCTGGTATCCCAAAAACTACAACGGCCCCTACGAAGAGTCCTTCCCCCTCTTCATCAAATACGCTCTCCAGCACGGCAGCCAAGGGCTCCCCTCATGGGTCACAGCCACACCAGACGCACCATGGAGTAGCAAGGCAGTATTCCAGCGTGAGTTTAATAACCCTCAAGTCGTTGCACTCAGAAGCTACCTAGCCAATAACCTCACCCTGCAAACTGACTTCATCGTTGCGCGTAGTCGCGCAGCCCTCGCCAAGATCTTAGCCGCAGCACCTGCAGCCCAACGCTCTCGCATCCAGTCCAATTATCACAAGGTATCAACCACAGGACACGGGACATACGCGCTCATCGACTACGTCAACTTCAAGGGCGATGGCACCAGTCACAAGGAGCGCTACCAAGGTCAGGGCTGGGGACTCATGTGGGTGCTCATGGAAATGCGCGACGTGCCATCTGGACAAGCCGCTGCCAGTGAATTTGCCGCCGCTGCAAAACGCAGCCTTGATCGTCGTATTAAAAATGCACCTTCATCACGAGGAGAAGCACGCTGGAGAGCAGGCTGGCACAACCGCTGTGACACCTACGCCACCCCTCTATAAATAGCCTCAAAGTTTTCGCCTAAATGGTTTCAGTGAAAACTCTTAGCCAAAAGCCGTCAGGAACGCCACCTCAAGGGCTAGCTGTTCAGAAACATTCGTCTCCATATTAGCACGTAGTCCTTCAAGAGCATCCATACGTCGCAGTAGCGAGCCAAGCTCATTATCCTCAGCTACCTGCATCATGACAGATCTCTGCGAAGGGAAATCAATACGACCCACATCACATTTCAGGCGAATCACATCACCCATCCACGAGATAAGCACCTCCAGAAGCTTCTCGCGCTCATTGAGATACTCAGACTCTGTATGTGCGAGGTAGAACTTCTCACGCTTAGCAAGCCAGTCCCCCTCTGTCGTGTTTTTATACTTCTTCACCTCCTCCTTGAGCGCAGTGTCATTGAGCTTGGTAATTTCAGCCCTTCGGCTAGCTAATATTTGGCTAAAGGCCGCTCTAAGGTTGAGCGAAGCTGCCGTATCGCCAAGCCCCTGCCTGACCACTTTAGACAGAGCTGCCAGTAGGTCTTCCTGAGATTGATTCGTCGTCTTCCCCTCAGTAGACGCCATCAGGGGAAGGCGCACACACCTTGATAGGATCGTCGGTAACAGTAGCTCTGGGGCATCTGTCACGAGTATGAGTAGGCAGTCTGCTGGAGGCTCCTCGAGTGTTTTTAAAAATGCATTCTCCGCGCCCACACCCATACGGTCAGCATGAAGGATCACACCGACTTTCCAAGTGCCCTCGGCAGAAGCCACATAGAATGACTTCTCCAGCAAGCGCACATCATCAACGGTGATACGGCGCGACTTTGACTGCGGCCGAATAACACGGACTAAATCACCCTCGAGCTCGTCGAGAGTCTTTACTTCTGGCTCATGACTGACCTCTTCGACCTCTCCGAAGAGATTGAAGCCAGAGTCATCAGCTGATGCTTTTTGGTGATTAATGAGAGAGATCACCCTCGCTACTAGCTCAGACTTACCGCTACCTGCCTCACCTGAGATGAGGAATGCATGTGCTAACCTACCCCGCTCATGAGCCGAGGCCATCAGCTCATACGCTTTTTGAGAAGTGAATGCCATCCCTATAGATTCCTAACTACTTAATTACTCACCCTCAATGATGAGTCTAGCTCTCATTGCTGAAACAGGCACCGTGTATTCGAAGATTTTAGCAGCATAGTCACCAGTCTTCTTTACATCATTCATGTATTTGAGCTGAGGTTTGATGTAGCTCACCATTCCCACAACTTCGCCTTCATTATTAATGATGCCACCACCACTTGAGCCGAAGCCATAACCAAGCTCAGTGCGCATCCATAGGCGGACTTCAGACTTTTTATCTAGTTGAGTATCAGCGTAGCCGCTGAGGTAGCCCTTGCTGTAGTAATACGGCTGCGAAAGCGTATGCGAAACAAGGTGCAGGTCAGAGCCTACAGCCTCAGGCTTACCGATAGGGTATGTTTTCAACTTCACTCCTTCAGGGAGCTTCACCTGAAACACCACTAAATCTGCCTCTTTATCAGCAACAAGAATGTCAATCACTGGGTAAAAATCTAAATCGTAATTAGAAACTGCCACACCCTTTTCGATATCATGATTAAAGCAGTGGTAGTTCGTCATCATAATGCCGTCCTCGCTGAGAGCCCATGCTGTAGCCCCGCGTCGGTGCCAGTCGTCACAATGACCGCAGTTATAAGGGGTCACTAGCATGTAGGTTCTATCCTTCGCGTATTCAAACATGCTATCAATAGCTACCTTCTTTGAAGCAGGAACGGTATACTTTTCCACCTTTGTTGCCTTCAGAAGCTTTTCCTTAAAAGCATCGCCCTTAAGGATATCATCTCCAGCAAGCTCACCAGCAACGAGAGCATCGAGCGATGCTTTAGATCTGCTGGTTTTATTATCATAGGTGCGCTCTACATTATCCTGAGCCTGAGCTGAGATAACTACTGTAGAGAGCAATAGAGCGGTGATGACCTTGTTCATATATTTTTTAAATTAAGCCCTATTTACAACTGCACAACTCAAAAAAAGCTAAACTCGGTCATTCTAACACAATTGCCACTCCATATGAACACAGTGGCTCGCTAAAATAAAATTCGACAAACTCAAGCTGCTGCTCATAACTATTAACATTATGAAACTCAAAGCACCTCAGAGACTTTGGAGTATCTTGACTCCTATCATACTGGCCTCATCTCAGCTACACGCAGCTGGTGAGGGGTGGATGACCGACTTCGCTGCAGCCAAAGAAAAAGCAGCCAAAGAAAACAAGACCCTCCTCATCGAGTTTAACGGTTCAGACTGGTGCGGATTCTGTATCAAACTCAACAGACAGGTTTTCAAACAAGAAGCTTTCAAGCAAGGGGTTAAAGAGCAGTTTGTCCTCGTCGAGCTCGACTACCCTACCAATAAGTCCAAGCAGAGTGCGGAGCTCATCGCTCAAAACGCAAAACTCAAGAAAATCTACCCTGTCAAGGGCTACCCTGCCATTATCCTCGCTGATGCTACAGGTGTTCCCTTTGCTCAGACAGGCTACCTCGAGTTCGGCCCTGAAGCTTACCTCCAGCACCTCCAATCTCTTCTCCCAAGACGCGCCCAGATTAAGCAACTCCTCGAAGAGGCGTCACAGCTCGAAGGTTTAAAAAAAGCCGAAGTTCACATGAAATTACTCAGCACTATCCCTGAGCGCCTCATCCACCACTACCCCGGTATCAAGGAGCAAATTCCTCAGCTCGATCCTGAAGATACCACTGGCTTCATGGCTGGCCTCAAGCTCGATGCTGCTATCAAACAATTAGACAAAGATATCGACGCCCTCTATGATGACAATAACTCGAGTAAAGCACCCGCACTCATCGACCAATTCATCGCAGAGCGTGAACTTAGCAGAAGTCGCCTCATCTCCCTGGAGCAAATGAAGTTACAAATCCAAGTCAGCCTCGCCAAGCGAGCAGACGACCTCGATTTGCTCCAAAAGCACGTCGATGACTACATCACCAAGTATGAAATCACAGGGGTAAGCAAGCAAGCTGCTCTAACACGAAAAGTAGGCCCACTAATAATCGCAAAAAGAAACAAAGACGCCCTTAGAATCAGCAAGGAGATCATCGCCATTGCACCTACGAGTCATTATGGAATAAAGGCCACGAGGTATGAAAAAATCATGCTCGAACGAATCAGCGCCCAAGCTGCCAAAGATGCACAAAAAGCAGCGCAATAATAACCACCACCCATCCGACAACACAACTAACTCCACTTTATGAAACTACCATTACTTGCCTGTATCGCTGGCTTAGCAACCTTCACTACCTCATCTACCCTCATGGCAGGAGGTGAAGACTGGATGACTGACTTCTCAGCCGCTAAAGCCAAAGCCGCTAAAGAAAATAAATCTCTCCTTGTCGACTTCACCGGCTCAGACTGGTGCGGCTGGTGCATCCGACTCAACGAAGAAGTCTTCTCCCATGAAGCCTTCAAAAAAGGTGTCGCCGAGACCTTCGTCCTCGTAGAACTCGACTACCCGCAGGACTCCTCCAAGATCCCCCAGGCAACCCAAGAGCAAAACCAAAAGCTCAAAGACCAGTATAAGATACAGGGCTTCCCAACCATCCTACTGATGAATGCTGAAGGACTCCCCTTTGCTAAAACTGGATACCAGCAAGGTGGCCCAGAAAACTACGTCAGTCACCTCAACGAGCTACGCGTAACGGGAGGAACCATCAATACAGCACTTGCTAGCGCCAAGCAGGCCGAAGGCATGGAGAAAGCCAAGGCATACGCCTCAGCACTCAAGCTCGTCCCTGAGTCACTACTTGACTATTACACAGGTATTGAAGATCAGCTCAAGACTCTCGACCCAGAAGATACTACTGGTTACCATGCAGGAAAAGAAGCCGCTAAGCAATTGGCCGCTGACTTGAGCAAGCTTCGGAGCGATGTCCATGCACTCAGCGGACAAGGAAAAGCAACTGAAGCGAATACACTTATCGATCAATTCGTCGCAAAGAACTCACTAAACGATGAGCAACAAGAGCAGCTCGCCATGCTCAAAAAACACGTGACGCTGAGAGGAATCCAAAGCGAGGTAAGTGCTGCTGAGCAAGCTGGCAATGTCGAGGGCGCACTTAAGGTCATCGATGACTACATCCTCAAACACGGTATCAAAGGTGCCCAAAAGCAAGAAATTCTAGGCTTCAAGATGGCAACACTCTTCAAAGCAAAGCGATTTGA
>JALZUH010000047.1 GCA_023301645.1 Akkermansiaceae bacterium | reverse complement strand
ATAGTGGCGCGGGGGAGGAACTTATCATCATTTGTGAATTTAAGCCAGAGTCCCCAGAGTGCAAATGCTTATGAGAGAACTCTAGTGGTGGTTCTGCTCGGTGGCTGGGGTGTCTGGATGGAGGTTTCCCGTTTGGAGGAAGCTGAGAGTCATGTTCAGGACATCTGGCTCGCTGACGATGAAGGTGTGATCGGCTTTGAGGGTGTGGAATTGGTTCATGCCTTCGACCTTTCCTCGTTCTACGGAGACGATGCCGTCACTGGCGCCGGGTATGAGTTTTTTGAAAAAGGGGATGAGGCACTTGTTTCCCATGATGACTGCGGTGTCGATGTGGTCGGGGACCTTCGGGGCGGTGATCTGGTCTGCTCCTAGCTTGAGCCCTACTGGGCCGAGGGTGAATCTGGGGGCTGATTTTTCTTCGAGCCAGTTGATGATTTCACTGCCTTGGTTCGGCGGGGCGAGCATGACCATTCTGCCGAGGTTCTCACGGGGGAGTGTGGGCAGTATTTCGCGGGCGATGATGCCTCCTAGTGAGTGGGTGACGAGGTGGACGGTGCCTTTTTCTAGGTAGCTGGCCACTTCTTTACCGATGGAGTCGATGACGTAGTCCATGGGCTTGTTGATGGATGAATAGGCGAGATTGACGGTGTTGTAGCCTTGGCTGTGGAGGTGCTTGGCTAATGGCTCCATCGCCCAGATACTACGCCAGAGTCCGTGGATGAGGATGACGGTCTCGGTGTTTTCTGCGGAGAATTTAATACGCGGCTTGTGCCATGGCATGGGTGGCCTGACGGCATTGAGTCGGGATAGTTTTTTCCTGAGCTTGGTGGTTGGACTCATGGTGTCGAGAAGGGGTGTGTTCTCCGTAGCTTTTTCTAATGGAGCCTGAGTGACTTTTAGTAGTCTTCTACAGGGGAGCGAGTTTCTGCTGAGTAGTCGTGGACTTCGTGGGCGCGGTCTTCACCTAGGACGTCGATGCGGAGCTGCATGATGTCGGCATTGATGTCTTTCCAGAGCTTGTCGGTGTATGGCCATGTGCGCTTGAAGCCTTTTTTGAGCTTGTGGATGCGCTTGAGGGCGTCGTCTACATTTCCTATGGGGAGCTCTTGGAGGTGCTTGTGGGCGATGTCGGCGGTGTCTATCTGGTGGCAGATCATCGCCATGTCATTACCTGCCATGATAGCGTTTTTCACATCGGGGCCGCGTCCGTATGTGTTTAGAATGGCCCCCATGTCGAGGTCGTCAGTCATGATGAGGCCATTGTAGCCTAGCTGACCTCTGAGTAGTCGGGTGATGAGATTGTGTGACATAGAGCCAGGGAGGCCCGGTGATTCGGGGTCGATGGCTGAGAAGTGGGTGTGGCAGGTCATCAGAGCATTGAGCTCAGACATGAGTGCGGTGTAGGGCAGTAGGTCGCTTTGGAGCATTTCTTCGATGCTCTTGTCGACGTAGGGGAGGTCGTGGTGGGGGTCCTTGTCGGCCAGTCCGCAGGAGGGGAAGTGCTTGCCACATGACATGACCTTGTAGTGGCGCATGTTACGATTAAAGACACCTGCATTGGTGATGACTTCTTGGGCATTGCTGCCGTAGCAGCGGCCTTTAAGTGAGTTATCAGCGTCGTCGTCGTAGGAGATATCGAGGACGGGGCAGAGGTTCATGTTGAAGCCGAGTAGGCGGAGGATCTCTGCGGTGAGGACTCCGTGTTTTTCGACGTATTTGATCTCGCCTTTTTCTCGTAGCTCTTGTGCCGATGGTGGCTGGGAGCCGATGTCACGAGTGCGGGTGACTCTGCCACCTTCTTGGTCTATGGATATGATGGGGGTGATCTCAGAGATGTCTCTGAGGTCGTCAGTGAGCTTGCGCAGCTGCTCGGGTGATTCGACATTTCTACCAAAGAGGACGTAGCCACCGGGCTGGATCTTCTTAAAAAGGGCGGCGTCTTCGGGGGTGAGCTCAGTGCCGGGGACACCGAGTATGAGTAGCTGGCCGTGCATGTGGAATGAGGGATGGTGGCTCAATTACTGAGCGATATCGACGAGCACAGCTTTCTGCGCGTGGAGGCGGTTCTCAGCCTGCTGGAAGATCGTGTCTGCATGTCCTTCGAGGATATCTTCTGTGATTTCCTTGCCACGGTAGGCTGGGAGGCAGTGCAGGACGATGTGATTGCTCTGTGCGTGAGCGAGGAGCTCAGCATTGACTTGGTAGTCGGCGAAGAGTGCTTCTTTCTCGGTCTGTCCTTCTTGTCCCATGGAGAGCCAGACGTCGGTATTGATGACATCAGCGTCTTTCATCGCGGCTATAGCGTCGGTGGTGAGGGTTACATTAGGCGCATTGAGGCGCTGCATGTATGCCTCACTAGGTAGACAGCTCTGTGGGGCTGCGATGACGAGCTCAAAGCCGAGCTCCTTAGCCGCATACATCCATGAGCGTGACATGTTATTATCACCATCACCTACGAAGACGACTTTCTTGCCCTCCCATGTGCCGAGTTTCTCACGGATGGTGAGCAGGTCGGCGAGGATTTGGCAGGGGTGGGCGTCATCGGTAAGGGCGTTGATGGTAGGGATAGTGGAGTATTCGGCGAAGTCGACGACATCTTGCTGGTCAAAGGTGCGGATGACAGCTCCATGCACCATTCGTCCGAGCACGCGGGCGGTGTCCTTGATTGGCTCGCCGCGCCCTAGCTGGATGTCGGCTGAGGAGAGAAACATGACTGAGCCTCCAAGCTCACGGATGCCGACTTCGAACGATACGCGAGTGCGGGTGGAGGACTTGGTGAAAATCATGGCCCAAGTCTGGCCTGCTAGTGGCTGCTCTTTGTGGGTGTCGCCTCCTCGGAGGGATTGGCGCTCTGCTTTGAGTTCAGCAGCTTTATCGATAAGTTTGGTGAGAGATCCCTGTGGTAGATCCTCGATGGATAAGAGGTGATTCATAGTCAATTGGAATGAATTAAAGTTATGTCTAGCCCTGATTGGTCAATGAATCGAGTGTGTTTTTGAAAATATTTAGCGCCTCGTCGACTTCACAGTCTGTGACATTGAGCGGTGGTAGCCAGCGTAGTGTCTCTGGTCCAGCAGGCACGGTGAGTAGTCCGTGATCCATGAGTGTCTTGCAGAGGTGACCCGCAGCCATTGATCCCTCAGGGGTATTGAGCGCGTCGGTATTTAGCCCGAAGCCCAGTAGTAGGCCTTTACCACGGATCTCTGTGATGGCTGGGTGCTGCCACGATGTGACTTCCTTACGAATGCGTGCTTCTTGGTGGGCGGCATTAGTAGCTAGATCTGCTGTCAGTATTTCGCCAAGCACTGCGAGTGAGGCGGCTGAGGCGAGGGGATTACCACCATAGGTAGAGCCGTGAGTGCCTGCACCCATGATGGATGAGAGCGGGGTGCCTGCTTCGTCAATGGCTCGATCACTGATATAGAAGCAGCCTATAGGAAAGCCTCCACCCATACCCTTCGCCCACGAGATAGTGTCGGGCTTAAGATCTGGGTAGATAGACTGGTAGCCGTGGAGTGTGCCTGTGCGTCCGAAGCCACACTGGACTTCGTCGAGCATGAGTAGGAGATCGTGCTGCTTACATAGCTCCGATACGCCCTTGAGGAACTCAGGGGTGGACTCATTAACCCCGCCTTCGCCCTGAATAGGCTCAAGCATGATGGCGACGGTGCTGTCGTTAATGGCGGCTTTCAGTGCGTCTAGGTCATTGAGCTCTACGTAGGTGAAGCCACTGAGTAGTGGGGTGAAGCCTTCTTGGATCTTCTGCTGACCGGTAGCTGCCATGGAGCCGAGTGTGCGGCCGTGAAAGGAGCGCTGAAAGGTGATGATTTCGTGGCGCGGCTGGTCTGAGCTACTGGCTAGTGCCTTGGTATGGCCAAATTTACGCGCTGTTTTGATCATGCCGTCATTGGCCTCAGCGCCAGAGTTACCAAAGAAGATCTTCCCTGCGGGGAGCTGGAAGTCTTCTACGATAACACGTGCGAGTTCCTTCTGCTGAGGGATTTGGTAGAGATTTGAGCAGTGCATCAGGGTGGCTGCTTGCTGGGTGATCGCCTGCGTGAGTGCTGGGTGGCAGTGACCGAGGCTACAGGTGGCAATACCCATGCAGAAGTCTAGATAGGACTTGCCGGTGTCATCCCAGAGGCGTGCGCCCTCGCCACGGATGGCCGTGAGCGGGAAGTTTGCATAGGTGGGTAGGATGTAGGATTCTGAAGCTGGCATAAGGTGATATGTAGGTTTTTAGCGGTTATTTTCAAGTCTCGTATTTTCTTATTTGGTGGTTGGTTTTTTGCTTTTGGTGTTTATCTTCCCGTCGCCGCTCCCCGGGCGGTCGCGGCTCCACTGACTTAGGTGAGGGGAGTCGAGGAAAGTCCGGACGCCATAGGGCAACGCGCCTCGTGAAGAACGAGGGACAGTTAGTTCAAGCTAACTGGACGGAAAGTGCAGCAGAAAATAGACCGCCATCTTCGGATGGTAAGGGTGAAAAGGTGGGGTAAGAGCCCACCGCTCAGTGGGTAACCTCTGGGGCAGTGTAAACCCCGCGTGGCGCAAGACATAACAGGGGAAGGGTGCCCATCCGATTAGCATCTCCGGGTATTAGTCGCACCATTCCGCATGGAAGGTATGCTACTTCGGTAGTGTAAGATAAATGACCGTCGAGTCTCACTTCGGTGGGATAGACAGAATCCGGCTTATAGGGGAGCGGCAATTTCCTTATATCTAGCGCTTTTAGTGCGCTGGTAGCCTTTAATGA
>JALZUH010000046.1 GCA_023301645.1 Akkermansiaceae bacterium | reverse complement strand
CGTTCACGGAAGGTGTTCATTGGATAGTTTGGTAAGGTATTCGATGTCGATGAGGTCTTGGGGGCGCCCTGCTAGCTTTTTCATCTCGATGAGACGGTGAAGATCTATAACTGGTAACTCCAAGTTTCCTCCTATCGATTCAGTGATGATATCTGGCTGAATTTCCTGATAAGAGTATGGGGGAAGGACGAATAGATCAAGAGTAAGCGATGGCATCTGGTCTGACACTACGGAGAACACCGTCATATTTCGCTGCTCCACCCATAAACGTCGCTTTTCTTCGTCAAGAATTTCCTCAAGAGCAATCGGGTAAATAGGCTTAAAATCCAGATACTTTAGACACGCTACCAGCGACTCAAGATCGTCGGCTACGAGACTAACGAGAAGATCAATATCTTTTGTAAAACGCTGGTAACCGTGGAAATTAACAGCCAGTCCACCTACAATAGCGTATTTAACCCCATACTTATTGAGAGCATCGAAGAGCGTCTGTATGTATGTGCTTTTGATCATTTCGTTATTCGAAGCTCAGTATAGCGGCTTCGTTACTCTCTAACTAGAGCGATAACTCTCTACCCCTCCAGAGCATCAAGTAGCTTCTGGTGGATACCTCCGAAGCCGCCATTGCTGAGCACTGCGATGGTGTCACCTGCTTTAGCATCTTTGGCCACGAGGGCTACGATGTCGTCGACATTCTTACAGTAGTGACAATCCGTGCCGCTGGCTTTGACATCATTGACGAGCTTCTCTGGGTCGAGTCTTTCCTCCTCGGCGACCTTAGTGGCGTCTTCGATGGAGGGAACGATAGCGATGTCTGCCTTACTGAGTGAGGTGGCGAGCTCGTTTTGGAAAATATTTCTGCGTGTGGTATTGGAACGTGGCTCGAAGATCACCCACATACGTGAGTCTGGATACTGCTGGCGCAGACTATCTACAGCCAGTCCAATGGCAGTAGGGTGGTGGGCAAAGTCGTCGATGACTCTAACGCCATTGACGACTCCTCTGACTTCCTGACGACGGGCAATGCCTTCGAATGCCATTAAGCCCGTTCTGATATCATCGGCAGAAAACCCTGAGAACCTCGCTGCACAGATTGCCATGGCGGCATTACGCACATTGAACTCACCTGCCATAGGAAGCTGGTAAGTCTCACCATCAAGGGTGAAGGTCGTCACTTCACTACCATAGTCGATGTCGGTGATTTGGAGTTCGCAGTCGTCGCCGAGTCCCACTGTTTTCATCGGTGCTGGTGCTCCCTTAGCGACATCCATGCTATTAGGGCAGTCACCATTGATGTAGGCCATGCCATTGCGAGGCACGACATTGAGCAGCCTTCTGAAGGTCAGCTTGATCTCATCGAGTGAGTCGTAAATATCTGCGTGGTCAAATTCGACGTTATTGACGATGACGACCTCTGGCAGGTAGTGGAGAAACTTAGAGCGCTTATCGAAGAATGCGGTGTCGTATTCATCACCCTCGAGGACGACGAATTCTGAGTCGGTGAATGCTGCGCCTTTACCGAGATTGCGCGGGATGCCTCCGATCATGTGGCTTGGGTCGACTCCAGCCGACTTCAGTAGCCATGCTAGCAGTGAGCTGGTCGTGGTCTTGCCATGGGTGCCACTGACGACGAGATTGCGCTTCCCGCGTAGGAAGTGCTCTTTGAGGACTTCTGGAAGTGAGACATAGAGTAGCTTGCGATCGAGAGCGGCTTCCGCTTCGGGATTCCCTCGGCTGATGGCATTACCCACGACGATGACTTCGGCCGTTTCTGGGATATTCTCTTCTTTATACCCGGGGAAGATCTGCACGCCTTGCTCTTCGAGGAAGGTAGACATGGGTGGGTAAACATTCTCGTCAGAGCCTGTTACGGTGAAGCCTTTTGCCTGCATGGCTGCTGCTACGGAGCCCATAGCGGTGCCGCATATTCCGATGAAGTGGATGTGTTGCATAGTAGTGTTAAAGCGGGGGTAATTAAAATGTGGGGGCGGAGACCGTGCCTCCTCTTATTTCGTCTGTGCGGCGAAGTAAAATCTTATCGGCGACTTCACCGACCATTTCTTCGAGAAGTAGGCGAAGGTGACTGCCTGCGCGGTAATCTGCGGGGGCGATGTGCTTGACTCGATCTGCTTTACCGCAGAGTTGGTAGCATTTACGGAAGCTTCGGCGCGACTCGTCCTCTGGATTATACACCGCGATGGCATTGCCGCCATTTTTGCGCATCACAGTGAAGCAAGGCACATCAGTAGGGCCGTCTCCTACGTAGATCATGTTTTCAAATGGCACCGGGCGTAGCTCTGGCTCTAGGTGGTCATTCACATCCTCTGAGTAGTCGAGTAGGCCTTTATTAATGCGGAAAAGATACTGGGTCTTGGTCGTGTGGGAGATCGTCCGCTTCGCATAGCGAAGGCGCCCTTGCTCGTCCTCGCCGAATTCACAGCCGTAGATAGCGCGGAACTCATCCTTGAAGCTGCTGCCATCAAGGAGAGCCTTCAGTCCAGAGGAGACGATGTAATACTCGATGGTAATACCCTGCGCGTGGTGCTCAGGCTTCAGGCACTGGTTTCTTAGGCCTTCGAAAATTTCGGTAACCCCGGGGAAGAAGCCCAGATTGGCACCCAGCTCAGTCAGGCGGGCATTGGAAACCTGATCCATCTCAAGGTAGTCCATCAGGCACTGCATGTAGGCGAGCTCGCCATCCCAGCCTTGGTCGTGGACGAGGGCATTACACTTCTTCCAGAAAGACTCTGGATTAATCCCGAACTCAGGAAAGATCACATCGTCCTGCATATAGCTAGGGCTCAATGTCTGATCGTAGTCAAAGACCAGTGCGATAGTGTTCTGTGAAATAGCCATAATGGAATCCTACCCTTCATGAAGCTTGCTACAAGCAAAAGGCAGTCCATGAGCAAACCAAGAGACTAGGCAGGCGGCAAGCGCGAAAAAGTCCGTGCTCACCCAATGACTCCATGATAGAACCCGAAAGCTTCACTGGAATGACTCCCAGCAACACACCTGCACTCCACATTTCACCCTTATTCTCATGCCTGCCACAGAGCCTCCTGTAGAAATTATCCTTGGAAACTCAAATCCACGATTCTCTGGCGTGACATCGACGATGCTACAGGTGCTCCATCACCAAAACAAGATGGCATCAGTCGCCGTCATGGGCAAACACCACCTACCCGATGGCGTCACCTGTCTGAGCTTCTTACAAACTGCCAAGCTCTGCCGAAATCTTCTCCCCAGTGGTAGCACCCGTGTTTTCCATGCACGCAGAAACGATGAAGTCATTCAGGCGCTAATGCTCAAGCATCTCTTCGGCGCGAAGATTCGTATCGTCTTCACCGCCACCTCGCAGCGAGATCATAGCTGGATTACCCGCTTCCTCATTCGCCAGTGCGACGGCATCATCACCACCTGCTCAGGGGCAAACCAATACATCGCTGGCGGCGCTGACATCGTCATCCCCCACGGTATAGACACCAGCACCTACACCCCCGCTGAGGACAAAGCACAGCACTGGCAAACATACGGCCACCCCGGTAAGCACGGCATCGGTGTCTTCGGCAGAGTAAGGCAGCAAAAAGGCATCGACCTCCTCGTGCATGCAGCCATCCCCCTGCTCAAGAAACATAATGACTTCACCGTCATCATCTGTGGTAAAACCATGCCCAAAGACGAAGCCTACGTGCAGGGGCTCCAAGACGAGATCGAGCGCCACGGGCTCAGTGAGCGATTCATCTTCCTCGGTGAGCAGCCATTTTCAGAAATCCCCAAGCTCATGCGCGCCATGTCCATCATCGCAGGCCTCAGTAGGAATGAAGGATACGGACTCACCATCCCAGAGGCGATGGCCAGTGGCACTGCCGTGCTCGCTTCCGAAGCAGGAGCATGGAAGGACGTCGTGCGCGAAGGGGTAGACGGCCACGTCGTGCCCTGCGATGACCTTGCCGCCACCACGGAGAAGCTCGCAGCACTCATGGCAGAGCCTGAGCACCTAGCCACAATGGGTAAGCAAGGCCGCGAAAGGATAGAAAACAACTACACTATCGAAGCCGAAGCCGCCGCACTTTGTGACTTTCTCAAGCAAGTCTAGCGGCACTCACTCACCACTCGGTAAATTCTACTTCGTAAAGCTGTCCGTCCTGAAGGGTCTGGCAGGGAGTTTTGCCCCATTGACTAAGTTTACTTTTGGCACTGCTGCGAAGGCGTAGCGAGCATAGAGAGGCTTAGCCATATCTGGCGAGCGAAGCTCTACTACATCACTACTGATCGTCGCCACCGCCGGCACCCAGCGCTGCGAATCATCAGCAATCCAGAAGCCCGAAGGCGCGGCACCGTCGGTAGTGCTTAGCCCTTGCGCGCTAGTGCCATAGTGAACGACCAAGTGATCACCAGCCTGCTCGACTCGCTGCATGATCGGCCCCTCTGCCACAACATCACGCTGCAGTGTGTCTCGCTCAGCCAGTAGTGCCAAGCGCTCAGCAATAGGCTCCTTATCTTTCGGGTGAATATTCGTAACATGACCCAAATCAATGGTATTTGCCACTGAGGTATGAGGTAGGTCTAGGACTTCTAGCTGAGCCTGTCGCATCCACGCCCATGACTCCACATCTGGTTTCTCGGCTTGTTTCTCTAGCTCTTTACCCGCGTAGCCAGGAAGCATCACCACCATAAAGTGCATGTCATCTCTTGCCCACTCCTTGCGATACCTCTCTACCCAGCCCTTGAGCGCTGCACCGTAGCCAGTCATCGGTATCGTGCGTCGATACCAAGGCTTATCTGGAATCGAGTCGAAGTTATACGCGTTACGCTCACCCTGATACCAGACCAAGCCACGACAAGCATAAGGGACCAACGGCTTGATCATCGCATTATAAAGAATATTGGGCTGCCTTCTCATGAAGATATCATCAGCCTTCGACCTTTCTGGCGCAGCTAATGCCGCCGTAATTCGCTCTTTGCCCGCAGTATCGGCGTCTGTTACCTCCAGCTGCTGAGCGTAGCGTGGGAAATCCTGAGCCATATCACGCGGCATCCACGCCTCCAGTGACGAGCTACCCCATGAGCTATGGATAATCCCCACTGGCACACCGACAGACTCTTCTAAAAACATCGAAAAACCAGCTCCTACAGCACTACTAGTCACCGCAGTGCCCCATTGCCCTTCCAGCTGATCTTCTTCCTTGTATGAGACGACCCGTGGAACTTCGAAGCTGCGCACATTACCAGCCTTCGGCACTTTCTTCCTCACTTCCACTACTGAATTCCACCCGAGCTGCATATTCGACTGTCCTGAACAGATCCAGACCTCACCCACTAGCACGTCTGAAAAGGTAAGGGTATTCTTCCCCTTAATCGACATTTCTAGCCCATCAGCAGAAGCATTCATCGCATCGAGCTTCACCATCCATTTGCCACCAGCATCAGCCACGGCTGACTTGCTCTGGCCAGAGAAGCTCACCTCTACCTTCTCCCCGGGATCCGCATCGCCCCATACAGGCACGACCATATCGCGCTGCAGCACCATATGGTTTGAAAAAAGAGCCGAAGGGCGGACCTCACCATGACTCAAGGCAGATGAGCAAAGGACTAAACAAAAAGAGAATACAGCGTGTTTCATAAAGATAATAACCGATAAATGATCGAGCACATGAATGCAACCCGTCAAACCGATATCTACCCAATCAAAACAAACCTTCTTTCAGATTTATAAAATAACAGCCACTAAAAGCGCTATAATTGCGTTATAAAAAACGACTTAAGAATCTGCCTCAGCGGCAGCAGCCTCAGCGGCGAGCTCTGCCTCGAACTCAGCCTCTTCTCTCTCCTCATCAGTCATGTTAGCCTCAGCAGCAGCGGCTTGTGCAGTAGCTAGCTTCTCAGCCTTCGCCTCCTCCTTCGCGAGTCTTTTATCGAGCTTTTTCTGCTCTCTTTCGCGGCGTTTCTGATCTTTGCTTGGTGTAAAGGCCATGGTGTAATTAAGTGATGTGTGATATGAAATTGTTTCAATGAGCCAGCGGCTCACCCTGCGCCCACCTGATACATTCTCCCAGCATTCTGAAACAAGTAAAAAGGTATTTAATGTAACAAATATCCCCCCGAGGCGACCAAGACAGCTCTGCTAATGGCTCAGCGCATGAGTTTAGTCGGGCTTTCATCTTGCTTCTTCTCTCGGAGTTTCTAAAAACGCCGCATGAGAATTCTTACAGGGCTTCAGCCTAGCGGCAAACTCCACATTGGTAATTACTTCGGGGCGATGGAGCCTGCGGTGAAATTACAGGATAAGGGTGAAGCCTTTTACTTTATTGCGGACTATCACGCGATGACGAGTATGAGTGACGCCGCGACACTGCGTGCTAACATCCAAGACCTCGCAATCGATTTTCTCGCTTGTGGACTGAGCCCAGAGAAGGCGACCATTTTCCGTCAGAGTGACATTCCTGAGGTCAATGAGCTCGCGTGGATTCTCTCTACCGTTTGCCCTATGGGATTACTAGAACGCGCCCATTCCTATAAGGATAAAGTG
The DNA here is from genome assembly GCA_023301645.1 of Akkermansiaceae bacterium. Classification (GTDB taxonomy): domain Bacteria; phylum Verrucomicrobiota; class Verrucomicrobiia; order Verrucomicrobiales; family Akkermansiaceae; genus Oceaniferula. The sequence goes on along the minus strand of JALZUH010000046.1, from coordinate 17,165 downwards.
GCTAAGGGCCTCGATGCCAATCACGCTCTTTTTGCCTATCCTACTCTGATGGCAGCCGATATTTTACTCTACGACGCAGAGCTCGTGCCTGTGGGTAAGGACCAGAAGCAGCACTTAGAAATGACACGAGATCTAGCCGCCAAGATCAATGACCGCTTCGGCGAGTCGACACTGACCATTCCTGAGGTGCAGATTCAGGAGGGCACGGCCATTGTCCCCGGTCTCGACGGGCAGAAGATGTCAAAAAGCTATAATAACACCGTCCCACTTACAGGCGGGCAGAAGGCACTGCGCAAGTCCATCATGAAGATCGTGACGGATTCTGCCGCCGTCGAAGATAAGAAGCAAACTGAAGGATCTACCATCATCGCACTCTATAAGCTCTTTGCCAATGAAGAGCAAATGCAGCAAATGCTCACTGACCATGAGGCAGGTGGCTTTGGCTATGGAGACTTCAAACAGCGCGTTTTCGATGCGTATTGGGAGCATTTCGCACCCGTCAGGCAGAAGCGTGAGGAGCTAGAGAACAACCTCGATTACGTCAATGAGGTGATTGCTAGTGGCGCTGAGAATGCCAGAAAGGAAGCAACCAAAGTGCTCGACAGAGTGCGCTCTGCTGTAGGCTTGCGCTAGGCTAGAGACCGTCTTTTTTGGGAAGGCATCCACCTTGAGGTAGACCCCGATATGATTGAGAAATAATATCGAGTGTTCGGTAGTTTTTAAAAAATGAAGGTATCTGGGAATAAAAAGCGCGACTGATCGTCTTAGTCTTATGTATTCTTCCAAAATCAACTTAGCACTCATTGCCGGACTCGTCGTCACCGGCGCTAGTATGCTAATAAGTCTTACCCCCAGCCAGGCCGGCGTCGAGACAGGGCCAGCTAAGTTTCTACGTGATCACGATAGCGCACTCGCGCTTTCTAAAAAGCAGAACAAGCCGGTATTTGCCTTTTTCCAAGAAGTCCCCGGATGAGCAGGGTGTAAGATTTTTGGTCGTGAGGTCATGACCAACCCTATTATCGTCGACGCTGTTGAGAACGCCTTCGTGCCACTACTCATCCATAATAACAGCGGTGGTGAAGATTCTAAGATTCTTAAAAAGTATAATGAACCTGCGTGGAATTATCAGGTGATTCGCTTCCTCAATGCCGACGGCAAGGATATCATCCCGAGAAAAGCACAGGTCAATACGCACAAGGAACTCACCGCACGCATGGTGAGTGCTTTGGAGAAGTCCAACCAGCCAGTGCCTAAGCCCCTCGAGCTCTTAGCCCTTGCTACTGATAGCAGCCAGCTAGAGCAGGCAGCATTCTCATGCCATTGTTACTGGACAGGCGAGCACAAGCTAGGTGCCCTTGATGGTGTCGTGTCTACAGAGGCTGGATGGTTATCTGGACGTGAGGTGACACTGGTGACGTTCCACAAGGGGAAGCTACCACTCAAAACTCTCGTTACCCGTGCTCGCGAGCTAGGAGTAGCCAATGATGTCTTCCTCAGTAGCGAGGCACAAAAGCAGCGCGTTTCAGCACTTGTCCCGAAGCCATACTCAATGAAGGGATACAGAAAGGCCAAGCAGTCCGACCAGAAGCGCCAGATCTCAGGCACCGTCTTTGCAGGGCTCACCCTCACCGATATACAGGCGTGTAAGGTAAATGCCTACTGCAGATCGAACCCTCGCGAAGCACTTACCTACCTAACCACCACGCAGCAGGCAAAACTCCTCGCCAAGTAATAGGTAACACTCCACAGCGCCCAGCGAAACACTCAACGAAGCGAAAATACATAAGCTATCTTTACTATTGATCAATTGAGCTTTTCGTTAAAACTGCCTCTAAGAATATTCTATTTATATCATGTCAGAAAACTCCAAATTACCCTGGGAAAAAGTCGGCCCAGAATTCAAGAAGACAAAAGGAAGAGCGGGTATGCTACTCGACCTCGATCGTTGCGTAGGCTGTCACTCATGTAGTGTTAGCTGTAAGACAGAGCACGAAGTCCCTCTTGGAAATTTCCGCATGCGCGTGCGCTACATGGAGCGACCAGACTCAAACGCCCTCGCCTTCGCACCACTGATGTGTATGCACTGTGTTGATGCTCCATGTATTACCGCATGTCCAAATAACGCCCTGAAGAAGATGGAGGACGGCCGCGTAGTCGTGCAGGAGAGCAAGTGTGATCTTGATCGCGACTGTATTAGCGCATGTCCTTACGGTGCGATTTCGATTAATGAAGAGAAGCAAGTCGCTGAGAAGTGTGACTTCTGCACTCACAGAACAGAGCAAGGATTAGAGCCAGCATGTTCCGCAAGCTGCCCAAGCCAAGCGATTCAATTTGGTGATCTAGACGACCCACTCGATCCGATCTCCATTAAGATCAAAGAAAAAGGCGCTAAAACTTGGAAAGAAGAAGCAGGCACCATGCCTTCTGTCTTCTACATCGGCCACGAAAAGTGGATGGAGAGTAAAGTAAACACAGGTGTCCAGCTCGATCCTAAGGATGAGGACATCACTTACGAACAGAACAACCTTAAAGACCTCTAAGAACCTCTCTTTTATATATAACCATGTCGATGATAACCAAACGCCGTGATTTCTTAAAAATCGGAGCTGCCGCCCTCGCCGGGGGAATGCTTCCTAATATTTTCACCCCTGCCGCCAATGCAGCCTCTAAGGTCGATATCCAAGAGCTCATCAAAGGCAAGATAGACTACACGAAGGCAAAGGCCACACCCACCATCTGCTTCGGCTGCACGAACCACTGTGGTGTAATTGGCTGGGTCCAAGACGGACGTGTCCGCAAGATCGAGGGCAATCCACTCGACCCGAATAGTGAAGGCAATATCTGCTCCAAGGCACAGGGTATGATCTCATACACCTACTACCCAGAGCGTCTTCTCTACCCGCTTAAGCGCGTCGGAAAACGTGGTGCTGGTAAGTGGAAGCGCGTCAGCTGGGATGCAGCACTTGACGAGCTAGCAGGTAAGCTTCGCCCACTACGTGAAAATGGCGTTCCTGAAGAATTCGTATTCCACTACGGACGTGATAAGACAAAAGGTTTCACCAAGCGCTTTACCAATGCCTTTGGCACCCCGCACCGCCTCAACAGACGCTCCATCTGCTCGTCCAACAGACGTGCACCTCTGATGAGCTACTACGGTCGTGACTTCGAGTGGGAAACACAAGATTTGGCCAATACCAAGTATGTCGTTAACTTCGGAGCAAACCCGATGGAAGCCTACCAAGGTGGCCTCTTCATGATGCACCGCCTTCGTGAATCACAGGTCGAAAGAGGGGCTAAGATGGTTACTTTTGAAGTGCGCCCATCCGCTACAGCCTCTGTTTCTGAGGAATTCCACACGATCATGCCCGGCACCGACGGCGCAGTGGCATTTGCCATGATCCACACCATTCTCAAAGAAGGCCTAGAAAATGAATCATTCTGGAATCGCTGGGCAAACTACCCACTAGAAGACGTGCGCAAGCTCGTCAAAGACTACACCCCAGAATGGGCAGAATCTCACTCAGGCATTCCTGCAGCTGACATCAAGCGTATCGCCATCGAATTCGCACAAGCTGCACCTGCATGCTGCACCATGTCGAACCGTGGCTCTGCTAAGCACTATAACGGTGTGCAGGCTGACCGCGCTATCCGCATGCTCGACGTGCTCGTAGGAAACGTCGGAAAACCCGGTGGCTTCTGCCTAAGCAGCGGCAGCGGCTGGAGTGGCAAATACGGCCAAGAAGGACTACCTAAGCTCTCTCAACCTGGCCCGAAGCCTAGTAGCCCAAAACCATGGGGTATCGGTGAAGGCTTCAATGAAGAACCCTTTAAGAAACTCCCGCAGAAGATTCAGGATCGTGTCAATGCATTCCCTGATCAGTGGAGAAAGAAATACTACGGTGAGCTCGCTACGCCTAGTGAGTTCCCACTTGCATGGCACTGGTATCAGATGCGTGTAGGTCAGCTCGTCTACCCATACATCCGCGACGGCCTTCAGAAGGTCAGCGTCTACATGTCATTTACCCTCGGCGCTTCCTATGGCTACCCTGAGGCGAATGTTTGCCGTGAAGTTCTCCTTGATGAGAAGCTCATCCCATACCATGTCGCCATCGACATCGGCTACGGTGAGCAGACGGCACTCGCCGACCTCGTCCTCCCTGAGTCAACAAGTCTTGAGCGCTGGGACTACCACTCCACGAACTGCTACGGCCTGATCCCATACACAGGACTACGTCAGCCACTGGTGAAAGCCGCCGGAGAATCACTCTCCTCGCAGGAAATCCTCCGTGACCTCGCCCGTAAGATCGGTGGTGGCATGGAAGAATACTTCGCCATGGATGACTTCGAAGAATTCTACAAAGAATGGTATAAGAACCTCCCAATTAGCTGGGATGAGTTCAAGAAGCGCGGTATCTGGCAAGACGCCACACGCCCGAAGGACTATGAGCTCTACGAGCGCCCTCTGACCACAGAGGAACTAGCTGACTCCAGTATCGAAGACGGGCTTGTTAAGAAAGGTGGTAAAACCATCGGCATCATGATGGATGGCAAAGCCGTGCGCGGTTTCCCAACTCCATCGCGTAAGATCGGCGTCTACGACGAAATCTGGCCTATCGCAGCAAAAGCTGTCGGTCTGCCTATGGATGACGTTAATGCTAGCCCGATTGCTATCTACGACACCGTTCCTGAGCACAAGGATCTAGCCGACGACCGCTATATCTTCTCCACCTTCAAGTGGAATGTTCACACACAGGGACGCTCCGCTCACTGGAAATACCATTCAGAGATCGTGCACACCAACCCCGTCTTCATGCACCCTAAAACAGGTAGAGAACTCGGCGTAAAAGAAGGTGACTCCGTCAGCATCTCCGTCTTCCGTCCACATGGACACACCTACCGTAGCGGTGAGAAGGAAATCGTAGGAACTGTCAAAAACCACGTGCGTTTCCTTAAGGGAATGCACAGAAAGGTTGTGATGTGCTCCCACCACGTTGGACACTCCGAGCACGGCTCAGTCGGCCGCGCCGAAGAGACCACATCGACACCAGCAGAAGGCATTGCCAAAACTCCAGATAAAATGGAGCAGAAAGCACTCAAAGGTGGACTCTGGTGGTCGAAGAAAAAAGGAGGTATCGGAGGTGGTGTAGCCATCAATGACGCACTCCCTATTAACCCATGCCCACTTACAGGTGGACAAAACTGGTATGACAACGTCTGCAAAATCGAAAAAATCTAATCCAGAATCTAGCTCATCAAAAACAGGTCTCTACCTGCTTTTTGGTGAGCTCATTCACCGTGAGATAGATGCGAAGGTTCTTAAGCTACTCAGACAGCCTGACGTCCTCGCCGGCTTCACTGAGATAGAGCCTGAATGCGCTCAATACCTCACCAAGGAGTGGCAGGAGTCTGACTTCGAGAGTGCTGCCGTCGACTTCTGTGATCTCTTCATCATGCCTGAGTCAGGTAGCGCTCCAAGAGCTGCTGCATGGCTAGAAATGGGTGGTGAGCTCACTGCCGAGGCAGTCGACGCCGTGGTGAATCAATTCATCTCCGACTGGAAGATCGAAGTGCCACCGAGCTACCAATACCTCGCCTACGATCACCTATCGCTCATCTTCTACATCGCAGTCGTCATTGGCCAGCAAGACGAAGCCCTCGCAGAGGAGTTCGAAGCTGCCGTGCTCACCCCGTGGGTAGGCAGATTTGGCGAGTCACTCACCAAGTCTAGCTCACCATTCTACAGAGCACTCGGAGAGATGCTAGCGAGCCTGTAAGGTAATCTAACGACAGCTGATGACTCCACAGCCGAGTCGTCAGCTTTATCTGAGCTAGGCTCTACTTCTCTAGAGAGGGGAGTATTATTGGCCCCGATGAGGGGCGCTTCAGAGCGGCTGCCTATTTGATACTTGCCTTGGCTATCTCGCAGCAGCTAGCTTAAGCGTGTAGCTTACTAGCCTTTATTGCAAAAGGGCAGGATAGTATCTTTTTGGTGAATAGATCCCTGGAGGCCATCATGACTATCCAGCTAATTACTCCTACCTCTCTATGAGATTACCTTTATTTAAACATCATAAGCCCGGCAGCATTGTCTTCGGCATTATCTGGATACTCTTCAGCTCTATCTTTGTCATTGTAGGCTTATGGGTGACTTACAGCTCACTCAAGAAAAGCATGTGGAAGGAAGTCCCCTGCGTGGTGGCTTCACTGAAGGTGAAGGCGAGCCTGAAAAACGACCCGCCCTTTACGCCCATTGCCAGCTATAAGTATAAGTTTGATAACGCATCCTACACAGGCACGCAGGTGACTGGTAAGTCGGACGGCACCGATGATTATGACGACCTAGGTGAGCTGCTCTACCAGCACCAAAAAAAGCAGATCAAGCACTGCTATGTTAATCCAGCTGATCCACAGGAAGCCGTTCTTCTTAAGCCTTCTAGCTGGATGTTCTTGTTCGGGCTTGCCTTTGCGGCATTTGGCTCCTTCTTCGTCTTCATTGGCACCGTCATCATACGCCAACCTTCCAAAAACAAAGGCGCCATCACGCAGAAAAATAGCAATGATACTAAAAACCAACGAGCTATTGCTATTCCCTTCTTTAGTATTTTTGCCATTATTGGATTCCTAGCCTTATTTTTCCTCACTAAGAGCTCAATGACTGCCCTATCTGCCCGAGATTGGGTAGCTACACCTGCCAAAGTCATCTGGAGCAGAGTCATTTCAAGCAGCCGTGACGGCAGCACAACCTATCGCCCAGAGGTATTCTTTAGCTACCAATACCAAGGTGTAAAACATCGCTCCAATACCTACAAAATAGGTAAAAGCAGCTCAAGTGGGCGAGCTAGTAAACAAAAAGTAGTCACTCGGTATCCACGCGGCAAACGTGTGACCTGCTACGTGAATCCTGAAAAACCATACCAAGCAATTATCGAACAGAAAATAGGACTCAACTGGCTCTGGCTGCTCTTCCCGCTACCATTCATCGCCATTGGTGTGGGAGGCTTGATCGCGGCATTGAGAGGTAAGCTCGATGGTAAGGTCTCTATCACGGGCAATCGCGCAAACTTAATTAGGAAGAACAACAACAAGGTAACTAAATCAACTCTGATAGGAACCTCTACCAACTCGACAACGACAGCTATCAGTCAGGAAGAAGTCATTCTTAGCCCCGGTAAAAAGCGACTCTATTGGTTTCTGGGCTCTATTGCTATCGCACTGTTTTTAAACTCTGTTCTCTATGTCTTCTTAAAAAGAGCAGTTGGAAGCGTGCAGACGGGAAATCCAGACTGGTTTTTCATCCTCATCCTAACACCCTTCATTCTCATCGATATTGGGCTTATCCTACACATCCCATATCGATTCCTAGCGATGTTTAATCCAGCGCCTAAAATCACCTTGCCCAATGGTGCTATCATCATAGGTGAGGACTCTGAGATTAACTGGGAAACCCCCAGTGGCGCCCACAAGATCAAGCAATTTAAAATCCTACTCGTAGGCAAAGAACAAGCTCGGTATCGACGTGGGACAGACACCAAAACAGATCGGTCTATCTTTTACGAACTCGATATTCTCTCCACCACCAGCACCCGCGAAATCACCAAGGGTGCTACTCAGCTTAGACTACCTATCGAGGCAACCAACATCATGCCCAGCTGGGAAGGTGAGCACAATTCCATCATATGGACACTCGAAGTCGTCGGTGAGATTCCCCTCTGGCCTGATGCTACCGAGTCATATCCAGTGACCGTTCTCCCTGCCCGTATAGCCACTCCTAACCAAGCACCCGAGTCAGTATGAACCAACCCATAAGTATCCACATCGACTACGACCATAAGGACTACACCCCCGGGGATGTCATCTCTGGCACCGTGCTCTGGACACCCGAATCTATCGGCAAAAGCAACAATGCTAAAAGTGCGAAAGAAGCACGAGTAAGCCTCTTCTACCAGACCAGTGGACGTGGCACCAAGGAAGTCCATGTCATCGCCGAGCAGGCATGGCCCGCAGAGCAGATCAAGGGGCAATTCCAGTTCACCCTACCGCGCCAGCCCTATAGCTTCTCAGGGAGACTCATCGCACTCACATGGGGGCTAGAAGCCGTCAGCGCCTCGGGTAAGGAGACATCACTCTACGAGATCACACTCACCCCCACAGGTGAGCCTATCATCCTCGACGCCATTGATAAAAAGGACAGCAAATCAAGCTTCCTCAATAAAATAAAATTCCGCAAATCCTAGCAGCATTCGACATGCAGGCGCACGAAAACCCCTTCGCCACCGATCGCGTCGAAAGGCTACTCAGCTTCCGCCCAGTATGGTCTACGATCACATGGGAGCAGCTCGACCAAGCATGGCAGCAAGCAGGCTTCAGAGGGGCGATTACAGGCAGGCACGGAGCTGGCAAGACCACCCTCATCTCCTCGTGGAAGCACCGTCTAGCCGAGCGCGGCACTGACTACCTAGAGCTCTTTCTCAATCGCGAAGCAAAAAGCCTAAGTGAGGCCGAATGGGAAAGCCTAGAAGACCCCAGCATAGCGCAGAAAATCGTCATCCTCGATGGCGACGAGCAGCTAGGCTACTTCGACAGGCGACGATTCTACCGACTCACCCAGCAGGCAAAAGGGCTCATCGTCACCCGCCATAGGCAAAACCACCTTAGCACCCTCGCCCACCTAGACCCCTCCATAGACATCCTCAAGCAGTGCGTCAAAGAGCTCGCCCCTCAGCACTACCCAGCACTCGAACCTCACTTCCAAGCATGGTGGAAAAGTAAAAAAGGCAACATCCGCGAGATCCTCCTCGAATGCTACGACGCCATTGCAGCTAGGTAATTTCAGAGAAGTTACACCCCCGAGCGTATCATCGTAAGCATCCCAAAGAGTATTACCCAGAACACAAGGAATGCGATCACAGCAGGCATCTCAAAGGGCAGCACCATAAATATTCCGAAGGGATAACATCTCATAACACGGGGTAGCATACCCCGTGACTAGCGCCCTCATTAGAAACAGAGTATGCCATCTAGGGTGCTTGGCAAGGTTGACCCGCCATCATTAATCAAGTCACCCAAGAGTGAAGATTCTAGCTTGCCTACTTCTCAATACTACGGACTTCCATTATCGCACAATTTCAATTTGCACAACTGGATGTTGTGCGTTTTTTTTAAAGATTTCGTAGTTGACTCATGCATCAGATCCATGTTACCATTTAAAGGAGCCTCCGAAAAAGCCCTGATCTGTAAATACAAATCAGGGCCATAACGGAAATCTCGATGAACGAGACTCTCGCTGTAAGCAGGTCAGATTATCGCTCATCTAGATTGGAAATCAAGGGGAATCGGCGCCCTTCCCCATACCAAACAGAAACCATGAGTGATAAAACACCTAAGTGCAACTGGCCAGGTAAGTCTGGGAAGACTTACCAATACGGAATCTATCCAATCGGAACCTCATTCGTCGCAAAAGGCGGGAACTATATATTCTGTCAAAAGAATAATGTAAACAAGTGGACACCTCAATACATCGGACAGACTAACGATCTGAACGAAAGGCTGGGTGACCATGAAAAGGAAGCATGCGCAAAACGCAATGGGGCTACTCATATTCACGTGCGCTTAAATACCACTAAGGCCAATCGTCTAGCCGAAGAAAAGGACTTGATCACAAACTTCAAGCCATCCTGTAACACGCAACACGCAGGATAAGAAGACACAAACAACCACTAATACCCATGCAACCCCTCCTCGAAAACATCGCAGAAGTTCGCACTGGCCTCACACTAAGGGGCAAAGACGCATCCCTGCACACCTCCGAGGAGGGGCTGCATTTACTCCGTATCAGTGACCTGACAGAGACTGGGCACATTCACATTGAGAATAAGCACATCATCGAAGCCACTCCAACTATGGTCGAGAAATACCAAGTCAGAGAAGGTGACATCGTCGTTGCCAATCGAGGCAGCCGCACCACAGCCGCCATTGTGCACTCAGACATTCAAGCCGTCGCAGGAGGACAGCTTTTCATCATCCGACCAAAGAAAGACGAAGTTCTCTCAGGCTATCTACATTGGCTACTCAACACCCCTTCCACACAGAACCGCCTCCTCTCTCAACTTAGAGGCAGCTATGTGAAAACCATGCCGATTTCCGTATTAAGAGAGCTCGAGGTAGCCCTACCTCCACTCGAAGTGCAACAGAAGATCCAAGAGCTAGCAAACTTAGCAGAACGAGAGAGACAGCTTGTAAGTGATATCAGCCAATTACGACAGACCCACTTGAATACATCACTCTCAGCACTAATTACCAATAGAATCACACATTAAAGTAATGCCTAAAAAAATATTCATCAGCCACGCACATGACGATAGCGAACTCGCAAAAGCGATCGTTAATTTACTAGCAACTGGCCTCAACATAACTAGAAAAGACATTTTTTGCACCTCATTAAAGGGGGCCGGCATTCCTGCTGGAGAAGATTTTCTTTCCTATATACGCGATGAATTAAAGCAAGCAAAAGTCATCATTCTCCTTCTAACTGAAAATTATTTCACTAGCCCGTTTTGTATCGCAGAATCCGGAGCTAGCTGGGTTTTACAGGAGGGAGAAGAATGTAAAATCATTCCTATTGTAGTCCCTCCTATCAGTAGAAGTAAATTGAAGACTACTCTAGCAGTTTCGCAAAGTCGCAATATTTCTGATTCAGACGAATGGGATGACACTAAAGATGAATTGGAGGCTTATACTAAGACTAATTCATCAACAGCCCAATGGAATGAAGAAAAAGAAAATTTCATAGATAAATTAGACCAACTCATCAAAGACCTACCTAAACCATCAAATATAAACGCGGCAACATACAAAGATCTTGAAGATAAAGTCAGCTATCTTCGCTCTCAAAAATCGAAACAAGAAGAAGAACTCAAAAACAAAGATAAATTAATTCAAGAGATAGAAAAAGCCAAAGACTGCGACGAAATCCATCAAATCAGACTCGACAACATGGACGAATACGATGCCTTCAAGCAGCTCTGTTCTGAGCTATCACAAGCACTTGAGCCCCTCGCATCGGCAGCCCAAAAAGCTCTGTTCTATCAGGCGAAAGAGGAAAGCCTTACACCCCCTATACCTGGATACTCAGATTGCGATGATTTCTGGCGTGAAGTTAAGGAGGCCGAAGACATCAAGCATCTTGTAGGAGATCCTCCATTAGAGCTCAACGATGATCACCCAGACGTAGAAGACGCCATAAACGCCTTAGAAGAATTATCAAACCACATGAGCGAGTATGAAGACACCCTTGCACCACTACTAAAAAAAGAATGGCGTTGCACATACGATCTCGCTGACCGCAAATTTTGGAACAAAGTCACAAACCTCTAATCAATCAATCTCATGTCCAAAACCAATCAATCTGAAATCAACGCCGTTGCGTGGAGTGCCTGCGATACCTTCCGAGGTGTTGTTGATCCATCCGACTATAAGAACTACATCCTCGTGATGTTATTCTGGAAATATATATCTGATCTCTGGCGCGATCATTATGACCGCTATATGGAAGAGTTCGGCGGGGACAAAACTAGGGTTAATCGCCGCATGGCTCGTGAGCGGTTCACGCTCCCTGACGGAGCCAGCTTCCTCTCACTATACGAAAAGCGCAATGAGGCTGACATCGGCGAGCGCATGAACATGGCACTTGAGCAGATCGAAGAAGCCAATAAGGAGAAGCTTGAGGGCGTTTTCCGTGAAGTTGACTTCAATAACGAAAACAAACTAGGCCAGACCAAGGACCGTAACGCCCGCCTGAAACACCTCCTCGAAGACTTTAATAACTCTAAGCTAGATTTACGCCCATCCATTGTTGGGGAAGAAGACGTCATAGGTAATGTCTATGAATACCTCTTGGAGCGTTTTGCCTCTGGTGCAGGAAAGAAAGCGGGAGAATTCTACACCCCCGGCCAGGTATCATCCCTCCTAGCCAGATTACTCAAGCCCAAGAAGGGAGACACCATCTGTGATCCAGCCTGTGGGTCTGGATCACTCCTCATCAAGGTTGGCCGCCAAGCCGATGACCGAGACTTTGCTCTCTATGGACAGGAAAGCAACGGCACCACCTTCGCCCTCTGTAAGATGAACATGTTCCTCCATGGCATGGATTCCTTTGATATCAAATGGGGCGACACCCTGCGGAATCCCCGTTTACACGAGGCTGACCAGCTGACCAAGTTCGATATCGTCGTCGCGAATCCTCCGTTCTCACTGGATAAGTGGGGGCAGGATACTGCGGAGGCAGACCCTTACTTACGCTTCCAGCGCGGAGTCCCACCTAAATCAAAGGGTGACTACGCCTTTATACTCCACATGATCGAAACCGCTCGCGAAGGCTCGGGGCGAGTAGGCATTGTTGTCCCTCACGGCGTGCTCTTCCGCAGTGCTGCCGAGGGGAAAATCAGGAAAAAACTGATCGAGGAAAACCTCCTCGAAGCCGTAATCGGGCTTCCTGCTAATCTCTTTTTTGGCACAGGTATTCCTGCCGCCATTCTCGTATTCAACAAAGGCAAGACCACAGGTGATGTCATCTTCATCGATGCCTCTCACGAATACAAAGACGGTAAAAACCAAAACCATCTCACTGAGGAGCATCTGGAAAAAATCGTATCCACCTACCAGTCGTTTGAAACCATTGATAAATACTCCTACCGCGCCACCGCCCAAGAGATTGCCGATAACGATTTCAATCTGAACATTCCACGATACGTCGACACCTTCGAGGAAGAAGCGGAAATCGATCTCGATGCTGTAAAAAAGGAAATCGTAGGTCTCGAAGATGAACTAATCGAAGTCCGATCTAAGATGGATGGATATTTGAAAGAGCTTGGGCTTTAAAACAAGATACGCTAATTTCATGGTCAAAATTCATCAACAATTTAAGGAGACTCCAGCGGGAAAAATCCCAATGATCTGGGAGTGTGTGCCGTTAAGTGAAATTGTCGCCTCACTAACGTCTGGCACTAGTTTGATCTGTGACAAAGGCACCCCCTCCAATGATGAGCCTGCTATACTAAAGCTTAGTTGCCTTTCCGAAGGATTATTTAACCCCCTTGAGAGAAAAAAAGCACCTCGATCAGCATGGAGGCAACTCAAAATTTCAGCTCGTAAAGACTCCATCCTTATATCACGCAGCAATACACCAGCTCTTGTTGGTTCATGTGCATACGTGGAAGAAAACTACCCTCTTCTATACCTTCCTGATACGATTTGGCGATTTGAAACTAATAACAATATAGCATCTAACCAAAAATGGCTTTCTCTTCTTCTTGGTTCAAAATCATACCAAAATCGCATTGCTCGGATTGCTGCAGGAACTAGTAATAGCATGAAAAAGCTGCAAAAGACTGCCCTCCTTAAACTTAAAATATCCCTCCCCCCTCTCCCTGAGCAACAAAAGATTGCTGAAGTTCTCTCCACCTGGGACGACGCTCTGAACAACCTCGACACTCTCATCCAAGCCAAGCAGCAGCGTAAAAAAGCCCTCATGCAGCAGCTCCTAACTGGCAAAAAACGCCTACCAGGATTTGATCAGTCGAACAACAAAAGGCTGACTGACAAATTCGGCTGTTACCCAGAAGATTGGAACTGCGTTTGCTTGGGGGAAATAACCCAAGTTTCAAATACTAAAAATACAGACCGTGTCGATCTCCCTGTTCTTTCTTGCACCAAACACCATGGCTTGGTGCGCTCAAAAGAGTATTTTGGTAAAAAAGTATACGCTGATGACACTAGCGGCTACCGCGTTGTCAAACGCCACCAATTTGCCTATGCTACTAACCATATTGAAGAAGGCTCTATCGGCTACCAAAACATCTGTGATACTGGATTAGTCAGCCCGATTTACACAGTTTTCAAAATATGTAATGATGTTGATGATGGGTATCTTTTCCGGGTCCTAAAGTCGCCCCTCCTCATCCATCTATATCAAGTTAATACTAATGCCTCAGTAAATCGTAGAGGTAGCTTACGTTACAATAGTTTTGCTAAAATTAAGATCTGGCTCCCCTCCAAAGAAGAACAAACCGCCATCGCCAATATCCTCACCACCTGCGACAAAGAAATAACTCTACTACAAGAGCAGCGTAAAAGCCTCGAAAAGCAAAAACGCGGCCTCATGCAGCAACTCCTTACAGGCAAAATCCGAACTTCAGCCTAGTATCTCACCCTCCGTATTTGAGCGGTAACCATATAGCACCCACATGATTCATTCTACGACAAAAGCATCCAAAAGACTACAAATGTTGCCAAAAAGTGACATTTTCGTCTGGACGCCACCGGTGGGCTGTGCTTCTCTGAGCACAAGAAACCGACCACGCCTCTCTACGATGCGCAACTTGGTCGGTATTTTTTTGCCCTTTTTCTTACCACATGAAGGGAGGGCGGCATGAAGTTCAGTAAACGTGCAGAAGACACTCTAACTCAGCTGAAGCTACTTGAGCAAAGGGGGCTTACGGTAACGGATAGAGCACAGGCACTTTCGCTTTTAGAAAACATTGGCTACTATCGCCTCTCCGCTTACACCTATCCATTTAGAGAGGGCGAACCTCGTGAACAGTTCAAGTCTGGCACCACTCTGGAGCAAATCATTAGAATCTATGATTTCGACCGAGAGCTCAGATTACTGGTAACAGATGCTATCGAGCGCGCGGAGATAGGTATACGCGCACGCATTGTTAACCAGAGCTGCTTGCACTTTAATAATCCACATTGGTTTATGGATGGCTCTCATTTCCACCCTAAATTCAATCATTCTTTGTTTTTAAAGAAGCTAGAAGGCTCCCTTGATATCAAGTATGATCGGCAGACCAATATGCGCATCATGCCACAGGATCATCCTGAGGCCTTTATCGACCACTACTATACCAAATATGGAGATCCTTACCTGCCCCCATTCTGGATGTCTGCGGAAGTGCTAACCTTGGGCTCACTCTCACATTTTTTCCAAGGCATTGGTAATGCCTCGGTCAAGAAATCCATCGCAGATCCCTTCGGCGTCCCAGCCAAGATTCTTGCGAAATGGTTACACTCGATAGCCCATTTACGGAATGTCTGCGCTCATCATGGTCGCCTCTGGAATCGTAAATTCTCCATCAGTCCTCCTATCTCACGTAAGCACCAAGGAATACTCCACCACCCTGATCGTTTCGAGGGGCATTCTGTCGTTTTGGTTGATCTCCTAGATGTATGCTCACCAGGTCATTCATGGAGAAGCCGCCTAGAGCAGCTCTTAGCCAGATACCCTGAAGTTGATCATCAAGCCATGGGTTACATTGATAATTGGAAACAGGAACCCTTCTGGCAGCTTACCTAACCCTTTTCTACATCTCTTTTCTATGTCTTCTCCTTCATTCACTGAGGCTCCCATTAGCCAAATTCCAGCTTTACAGTTTTTACAAAAACTCGGCTTCACTTACCTCAGCCCTGAGGAGGTAGCTGTCGAGCGACGGGGAAAAAATCAGCACGTTCTTCTAGAAAAAATCCTCACATCCCAGCTCAAGCGGATGAACCGCTTCACGGTGAAAGGCCGTGAGCTAGAATTTTCTGAAGAGAGTATCGCTAAAGCTGTAGATCTATTACGTGAGCCGCTCTATGATGGCCTAGTCCGCACTAGTGAAAAGGTCTATGATCTACTCACCCTCGGCGAGAGCTTTGAGCAGAAAGTCGATGGAGACAAGCGGAGCCCTCAACTACAGTATATTGACTGGGAGCACCCTCACAATAATACCTTCCATGTCACTGCTGAATTTGAGGTGGAAAGACAAGGAAGCCAGAAGACCCGCCGCCCGGATATCGTCTGCTTTGTCAATGGCATCCCCTTTGTAGTCATCGAATGTAAGCGCCCTGATGAGAAACATTCGATCGAGGCTGCTATCAAACAACAGATCCGTAATCAAGAGGCTGACCAGATCCCTCAGCTCTTTCTCTACAGCCAGCTTCTACTAAGCATTAATAAAAATGATGGCAGCTACGCTACTACTGGAACTAGTAAAAAATTCTGGGCAAAGTGGCGCGAAACCTCCGATGTCTCAGAGACTGTGCAGAGCATTGTCAACACGCCGCCTCGCCCCGATGATCATGAAAAACTATTCAGTGGTTTCTTTTCCTTTGCCAAGGAGGAGTGTGAGCGGAAGGCATTATCTGATCAACAAGCCACAGAACAGGATGCTTTCCTATGGTCACTTTGTCGGCCAGAGCGCCTCATCGAGCTGACTCGTCAATTCATTCTCTATGATGAAGGTGGCGCGGTCAAAAAAATCGCACGCTACCAGCAATACTTCGCCGTCAAACGCACCCTAGAGCGTATCTGCCAACGCGATCCAGAAGGACGCCGTAAAGGAGGTGTGATCTGGCATACACAAGGCTCTGGCAAATCGCTCACCATGGTCTTACTCGGTAAGGCATTAGCGATGGATAAAAACATCGAGAACCCACGCATTGTCCTCGTGACCGATCGGATCGATCTAGATGAACAAATCTGGAAGACCTTCCATCAATGTGGCAAAGACCCGCAGCAAGCTAAGACGGGCACCCACCTCGTAGAACTACTCAAGGGCGATAGTGCATCCGTTATCACAACTGTGATTAACAAATTCCAGACCGCCTCTAAGAGCTCATCTGGATTCAACATTGATAATGATAATATCTTTGTGCTGGTGGATGAAAGCCATCGCTCAAATTACGGTGAGGCTAATACCCGTATGATGAAAGCTCTTCCGAATGCTTGTTTCATCGGTTTCACAGGAACGCCCCTGATGAAAAAGGAAAAAAACACAGCTCTCAAATTCGGCGGCTTCATAGATCCCGCTTACACCATTCGAGATGCCGTGGCCGATGGTGCTGTAGTCCCCCTACTCTACGAAGGCCGCCATATTATGCAGGAGGTCAATAGGAAGGGCATTGATAATATGTTCGAGGCTCTCTCCGAGGGACTCAATAAGGAGCAAAAAACCGATCTAAAAAAGAAATTTGCCGGACGCGATGAACTCAATCGCCTACAAAGCCGACTCTACCTTATCGCCTGGGATGTCTCCCAGCATTTTTCCAAGCATTGGCAGGGCACAGGCTTTAAGGCTCAACTCACAGCTCCAGGAAAAAAGGAAGCGATCATGCTTAAGCGTATGCTA
>JALZUH010000045.1 GCA_023301645.1 Akkermansiaceae bacterium | reverse complement strand
TGGTCTGCGTCACCCGCGCTCATTTCCTCTGCTAGCGCGTCTAGCTCAGTAGCCTCTTCGATTTCTTCTGCTTGGGCAGCCTTAAGGGCGGCTTCTTCTGCCTGAATGTCTCTGATGGTGATTTCTAAGTCGAGCACAAGAAAGCGCACATCCATGTAGGTGAGCTTATGCTCCATCTCGTCTTCCATCTTTTTCTGGATGTCATTGAGCTGAGCTCCGTCGGCAGCCCATTGCTGCAGTGTGGCTACTTGTTCACTAGTAAGGTTCTTGGCATTAAACATATTCTTGCCCCTGTGTATAAACCTGCAGCCAGCTATGCAAGACTTACTAGGTATGGCACTGTATTCTCTTCGCCTTAGCCTCTCTATCGGACTTCTACGGCTGCCTTCATTTTGCTCTTTTTGAATTTTAAAATTGGGCTTTGGTGAGAAAAATCTATATTCCCCCTGTGCCAGATAGAACACTCACCCACCAATCACCATCGGTTTCGACCGATGACTTTCCTGTATCACCGCCTAGAGCGTGGGCAGAGGTGAATCTAGCGCACTTAGTAGCTAACTATCAGCTCATCCAGCAGACTCAGCCAGAGGGCGAGGTCATGACAGTGCTCAAGGCTGGCGCCTATGGTCATGGTATGGCTCCCGTTGCTGAGACATTGGAGAACCTACCGATCAGTCGCCCTGCCTTTTTTGGAGTTGCGAGTGTGATCGAGGCGCGCCGTCTCGCAGAGGCGGGTATTACTTCTCGCATTTATCTACTCGGGCCGACTTGTGACTTCGAACGCGAGGAGATTGTTGCGCGCCGCTGGACACCTTGTATCTCTACTCTCGCTGAGGCACAGGACTTTGATAGACTAGCAGCCAATATGCCCCCCCTACCCGTCCACCTCGCAGTCGACACTGGAATGGGGCGCGGAGGATTTCTTCCTCATGATCTCATCGAGCATATGGCCGCTCTTGATGCTCTGGAGAAAATTGAGATTGAGGGGATCGGCTCACACCTCCCTTCTGCCGATGAGGACGAGGCATTCACGCTGGAGCAGTTTAAGACATTTGATACCCTCATTGAGTCACTGGGTGCCGAGCGCTTCCGATACCGCCATTTATCAAATAGCGCTGGAATTCTCGCCTATAATAGCTCCCAGACTAATCTCTTTCGACCCGGCCTCATGCTCTATGGCATCTCACCTATCGAGAGCTATCAGAGTAAGCTCAAGCCAGTATTAACGCTAAAGTCGCGCGTTTCCCTCGTGCGAACTCTACCTGCTGGGCACGGTATTTCCTACGGGCGAGATACGATTTTGGCCAAAAACACCCGCGTGGCTACTATCGGCATTGGTTATGGTGATGGCTACCCTCGATCCCTGCCTTCACTCGAAACAACCGTTCTTATCAGAGGCACCCGCTGCCCCTTACTCGGGCGCGTGACGATGGATCAAATCATGGTCGACGTCACAGACTTGCCCGATTGCCAGAGTGGTGATGAAGTTGAACTCTTCGGAGAAAATATCCTCGTTAGTGAAACCGCCATGCACGCAGGAACCATTCCGTGGGCTATCCTCACCGGTATTACCCCACGCGTAAGCAGGATTTACCTACCACCTCAGTAGAAACCTGAAAATAAATCATGGAAAATAGATAAGGATCTGATTTCATGGCGCTTCGATAAGTGAAGATTCGTCTCACTTTATCCCGAATGCGCCCTTATTAGTAAAAGGGGCCTCTTAATAAGAATTTGCCTAATGGCCTAAAAGGATCTAGTGATTATTATATACATTTTTATCTCATGAAAACATCTATCATCCTCGCTGCTAGTCTTGCCCTAAGTAGCTACTCATTCTCCCAAGAAATACGCACCTTCAAAAACCAAGAAGGACGCGCTATTAAGGCCCAGCTCGTCTCTAGCAGTGGTGATGATGTCATTCTCATGCTCAGTAACGGCAAGGAGGCTAAGATCAAACTAGCCACGCTCTCCCAAGCTGACCAAGAATACGTCAAAAACCAAAACGACGTAGACTCACCGAATCACAAGCCAGTAGCGGCAACTCAGTCTGAGGCATCTCAAAAAATCAACGAAGCCATCGGTCACCCCGCCTTCAATGACACCCCTTTCACTCAGCGCAAGGCAGCGGAATTTGCCAAAGCACTGCAGATGCCCATCGAGTCGAAATCTTCAATTGGCAACAGCTGGAGACTCTACGCTGCTGCGAGGAAGAAGGGCTACAGGCTCTTTAACTCCGTGCCTTACTCTGTAGCTCTCTATTCTAACGAAAAAGGCAATGCTAGCGCCATGTCTTTTGTTTTTGCCAATAAAGGTGACTACGACAGCAAGGTCGGCTTCGGTGCAAACCACTTCAAAAAAGACACTTCCAAAAAAAGCTCCAAGGTCACCCTGAAAGACGCTATGGAATATGACTACGAAGCCATCAAAGCAGCCCTCACCCAAGCTCTCGGTGATGGCAAAAAAGACTACTACGGCGATAGCGGCACCCGAAATGGAGTGCTTCGCTGGGACTGGAATGACCATTCATTTATCCTCTCATTGGTCAAAGGCGAATATGTTAGCATGAATATCGTGCCTGTTGCCAAAGCCGATCGAGAAGGCCGCAGCAAAACTATCAATGATGCGGCCGTTAAAGAACGCATTCAGCATTCCATCACTAGAGATGAGAATGGTGACGTCTACCTCACTGATATACCTATGGTCGACCAAGGCCCGAAGGGATACTGCGTGCCTGCTACATTTGAAAGAGCCATGCGATTTATGGGACTCGAGGCGGACATGTATCTACTCGCTATGCTTGGCAAAACAAAAGCAGGCGGAGGAACCTCCATCAATGCCATCCTCGATGAGATCCAAACCCTCATCAGAAGAAAAGGTGCACGGGTGAAGGAAGAAGAAGTGAAAAAACTCAGTGTTCGCTACGTTAAATCAAAAATTGATAAAGGCATACCAATCCTATGGGCATTATCATCAGGTGATCATTACAGCGATCCAACAAATGCAAACACCAAGCTCCGTAAAGAAGGAGACAGAGCTGCCCACCTCGCATGGCTAGCTGAGCAGGAAGAAGTCTTCAGCAAGAAGAAAAAACCTAAAGTGAATCATATCTGCATGATCATCGGCTATAACGAAGAAACAAACGAACTAGCTGTCTCTGACTCATGGGGTGAGGCCTTCACCATCCGATGGACACCACTCAGTGTCGCTAACTGGGTAAACTCCGGCAAAGTCACACTCATCCAGCCATAGAAGCCTCTTGGCTAAGTGATAGGGCCAAGCGATAGAAAAAACGCGCGCCAAGCCCATTTTTCACCGATAATTCACACCCGCTTCATCAAGACTTCATCGAGCCAGCCCATGGTTCACGTCGTCATGAATGCACCTACCTATCAAAACATCGCCGAAAGCGCTAAGCGCTACACCCCGCAGCTTATCCAAACCCTCAGCCACCTCTTGCTCATCGGCTTCGCACTCAGCGGCGTCGCCGTCATGATACTGAGCCTCATTAGCTGGCTTATTATGAGAGATAGCTGGATGGCGGGATTTGCACTCGTCACAGGAGGGATACTACTCTCATCTGCCACCACTCTCATCATTGGTAAGCTCAGTAAATGTGGTGACAACCTGCAGCGTAAGTTCCCCAAAAAACTAAGTAGCGAGCCCGCCTAAAAACTAAATCTTGCAATCTCCCCGCTAACTACTATCAAAGCAGCGCTGTCAGGACTGTGGAGTGTCGGCAGATGGATTTGGTCAGGACCGAAAGGTAGCAGCCACAGTTTGTCCTTCATTGCCGCAGTTCCTGGCAGTATTTTTTTGTTTAGGTTTTTGCATTTGGGAAATTACCACCTAGACTGAGCTCATGCCCAACGATGCTACACGTGATCAGCTAAAAAAGCTCCTTATTGAAAAGTCAGTCCGCACTGGTGAATTCACTCTCGCCTCAGGCCAGACATCCGATCTCTACATTGACTGCCGAGTCACCGCCATGGACCCCACGGGTGCCACACTCATCGGCAAGCTAGGATGGGAAACCGTCAAAGCCGAACTCGCCACACGTGGTATCCAAGCAGATGCTATTGGTGGTATGACCCTAGGCGCTGACCCGATCTCACTGGCTGTCGGTATGGCCTCTGTCGGTGATGAGAAATCGCTACAGGTCTTCACCGTGCGTAAGGAGCCTAAAGGCCACGGCAAGGGCAAGCAAATCGAAGGTAACTTCGCCTCTGGAGACACCATCGTCATCGTCGACGACGTCATTACGACCGGTGGATCCACCATCAAGGCAATGGACGTCATCGAAGCCGCAGGTGGTAAGGTCGCCTTCGCCCTCGTGCTCGTCGACCGCCAAGAAGGTGGTAAAGAAGCCATCGAAGCACGCGGCGTGCCCGTCGTCTCGCTCTTTTCACGCGCCACACTGCTTGACTAGGCTTTCTTCCTCAATGGTAATTCTTAGTAATCAGTGAAAATCGAACTCATCAATACGGGTAGCGAGCTCCTACTAGGGACAACGCTCAATACCCACGGTGCATGGATCGGCTCCGAGCTCTCTAAGCTCGGCATTCGTGTCCAGAGGCAGATCACCGTCCCTGATGGTGATGCTATCACCGAGGCAATGGCGGAGTCCATGGATCGCTGCGATGCCATCATCGTCACAGGAGGTCTAGGCCCCACTAGTGATGACATTAGCCGCCAAGCCGCCGCGCAAGTCCTCGGAGTCGAGCTTATCACTGATGAAGCTGCACTTCGATCCATCGAGAACTTCTTCGCAAGCCGTGACCGAGTCATGGCTGAGGATAACAAACAACAAGCTCTCAATCCCGTAGGTGCTGACATCCTGCCCAACCCCTACGGCACAGCACCAGGCATCTACTCACCACCGCGCATGAGTGGTGACCGACTATGTGCTATCTTCCTCATGCCTGGCCCACCCAGTGAGCTCAGGCCGATGTTTCACGCCGAAGTCGTCCCGCGCCTCTGCGCTCTCGCCGGCATCGACATCGAGCAGCAACGCCAGCAAATGAAAGTGCTGAAATTTACCGGCGTTGGTGAGAGTGACTTCCACAGCCAGCTCGATGCGAAGTTCCACTCGATCCCAGACCTAGAAATAGGCTACTGCGCCCGCCCCTCAGAAGTCGACTTACGACTCATTGGATCAGCCGAGAGCATCCAGCAGGCCGCGACACTTGCCTGCGAAAAGTTCCCCGATGAATGCTTCTCATGGGACGACGAGTCGATGGAGACCGTCCTCGTGAAACTCCTCCAACAACAGGGCAAAACCCTCGCCACGGCAGAAAGCTGCACTGGTGGTAAAATCGCCAGCCGCATCACCGATATATCGGGATCATCTGCCGTCTTCACCCACGGATTTGTCACCTATTCCAATGAGGCGAAATCTCAGCTCTTAGGTGTTTCTGAAGCCACACTCGATGAGCACGGCGCTGTCAGCCAAGAAGTCGCCATCGCCATGGCAGAGGGTGCACTAGAGCGCTCGAGCTCAGACATCGCTGTATCCGTCACTGGCATTGCGGGCCCGACAGGCGGATCTGATAGCAAGCCGATAGGAACTGTATGGATAGCAATCGCTACACCAGAGAGAAGCTATGCCATGAGTAAGCTCTATTCATTTGGCAGGCATCACTTCAAGCAATCCACCAGCCAGATCGCCCTCAACTTAGTGCGCCTAGAGCTGCTCAAAAGCGCCTCCGAGTAGGCGCCCAATAGAGGCCACACAGTGGCATCCCTCTATCTGCTCTGACTGATCATAGGCCACTCCACTCAGTGCCACCTTATCTAGCTTAGTAAGTAATACCTCTGCCGAGGTGATGGTATTTTTATTAAACACCACCACCCTCATGTTTCACATATCAGCCTCATCGACTCGCACCTGTGTGATGCCCATGACTACAATCTCGCCCAATGCTATAATTGAGCGTTTCCTTTTTCAAAAATCGCGCTATCACTAGCGCAACAATGACTGACAACAACATCGCTGACCTTCTGGCGTTAGACACGGGGACACTTAGTGCCCGCCTGTCTGAACTCAGAAGGTATCTTTGACACCCCTACCATCGAGACCAAACTCGCTGAGTATGACGTCGTCATGTCCGATTCCGACTTTTGGAATAATGCCGACAAAGCGCAGGCAACAGTAGCCCAAGCCAATCTCCTCAAAAGTAGGCTCCACCCTTTTCTCAAGCTCGAAGAACGATCTTCCAACCTAGCCGAAGTCATTGATCTGGCTAAAGAAGCTGACGACCTCGACTTCGCCACTGAAGCCAATAGCGAGTATCACAGCATTATCAAAGCACTCAACAGCTTTGAGCTAATCACCCTCCTCGACAAACCCACTGACCCCTCAAGTGCCTACCTGAATATCCAAGCAGGCGCTGGCGGCACTGAAGCATGCGACTGGGCAGAAATGCTCCTACGGATGTATAGCCGCTGGGCAGAGGAGAAAGGATTTAAAGTCACCACCGTCGACTACCAAGACGGTGATGGCGCAGGATGCCGAGGCGCCTCGCTCAAGATCGAAGGCCCCTATGCCTACGGCTACCTGAAGAACGAACGTGGAGTCCACCGACTCGTGCGTATTTCACCATTCGACTCAGCAGGTAAGCGCCACACCTCATTCTCCGCCATCGACGTCTCACCCGAAGTGTCCAATGACATCGTCATCGAAATCCCCGATGCTGATGTAGAAATCCAGACCGCACGATCAGGTGGCGCTGGCGGGCAAAATGTCAACAAAGTCGAAACCGCTGTCATCCTCAAGCACAAGCCCACAGGTATCGTCATCCGCTCCACCCAAGAGCGATCACAGCTCCGTAACCGCGAAAACGCATGGGCGCTACTCCGTGCCAAGCTCTACCAGCTCGAAGAAGACAAGCAGCGCGAAGAAGCAGACCGCGAATACTCCGCCAAAGGAGAAATCGGCTGGGGCAGTCAGATTCGCTCCTACGTCTTCCAGCCCTACCAGATGGTCAAGGACCTCAGGACAGGAGAAGAAACAGGCAACATCTCAGCCACCATGGACGGTAAGATCGACGCCTTTATCGAAGCCATGCTCAAAGGCAAAAAACGTCAATAAACCAGCCCTAAACATACCCATCATATGTCATCACGCACAGGAATTCTACTACTCGTATCAGGCCCATCTGGCTCGGGAAAGACCACACTCTGCCAACGACTCGCCGATGAAAAGGAAGTCGTCTACGCCACATCCTGCACCACTCGCCCACCACGCGAAGGCGAGCAGCACGGCCATGACTACTACTTTCTAAGCCGCGAAGAGTTCGACTCCCGCGTCGCCGCTGGAGAATTCCTCGAACACGCCGAAGTCCACGGTAACTGCTACGGCACGCTCAAGTCAGAAGTCTCCGATCGCCTCTCCGCAGGCACCGATGTCGTCATCGACATCGACGTGCAAGGAGCCGACCTCATTCGCCTCTGTGAAGACGCAGACATTCAGAAAGCCCTTGTCACACTCTTTGTCATGCCCCATGACGAAGCCGAGCTGCGCAGCAGACTCACCGGCAGAGGCACCGACTCAGAAGACGTCATCGCCCTACGCATGGAAAACGCACTCGGCGAAATCAAAGAGCGTGGAAAGTATGACTACTGCCTGCTCTCCACAACTCGCGAGGAAGACTACAATCAATTCAAATCTCTCATCACAGCGGAGCGCCTTCGCATCTCAAGAATCTCAAACTAAGCTACCTTATGTCGACTATCATCCTAGGAATCACTGGCTCCATTGCTGCCTACAAGGCCGCCACCATCGCATCCCAGCTCACCAAAAACGGCCACGACGTGCACTGCGTCATGACCAAGTCTGCTACAGAGTTCATCACCACACTCACGCTACAGGTCATCTCGCGCAATCCTGTCCTCGTCTCACTAGAAGATGAGAAACAAGCGTGGAAGCCAGGTCACATCGACCTCGCCGACAGAGCCGACCTCGTCATCATCGCACCAGCATCGGCAAACACCCTTGGCAACCTAGCCAACGGACTCGCACCTGACCCACTATGTAGCATCTACCTAGCCACTCGCGCACCCGTGCTCATCGCACCCGCCATGAATGGTAAAATGTGGCAGCACTCCGCCACCACGCGTAATGTCACCCGCCTCAAAGAAGACGGCTGCTCATTCGTCGGCCCTGAAGCCGAAGGCATGCTAGCCTGCGGCTACTCTGGCCCGGGCAGACTCATCGAAGAATCCCTCATTGTCGCAAAAGCTGAGGAAATCCTAGCCAATTAGAATCTCGTTCCATGAATATTTTAATCACCGCAGGCCCTACCTGCGAAGCCATCGACCCCGTTCGATTCCTCACGAATAAATCATCAGGCAAGATGGGCTACGCCATGGCAGAAGCCGCGGCTAAAGCTGGCCACCAAGTCACCCTCATATCAGGCCCTACCAACCTCGACCTACCCGATTACGTCGACTATGTCCCCGTCGTCAGTGCAGAGGACATGTATGCCGCCGTCGAACACTCGATCAAAAAGGCAGATATAGCCATCTTCGCCGCAGCTGTAGCCGACTACCGCCCTGCCACCGTCCCTGATCAAAAGATCAAAAAGACAGGTGACACCATGACACTAGAGCTCATCAAAAACAAAGATATCCTCGGCTCTGCCCGCAGTGCCTTCGACTACCAAGGCCCACTCATCGGCTTCGCTGCTGAGACCCAAAATGTCGAATCTAATGCTCGTGGTAAGCTCGAACGAAAAGGCTGCAACCTCGTCATCGCCAATGACGTATCCAGAACAGACATCGGCTTTGACAGCAGTGAGAACGAAATCCTACTCATCTATCCAGACCGCACAGAGCCCCTACCCAAGGACTCCAAAACACAGCTAGCGAGTATCATTATCGAGAAAGCTCTCGCCATCCATGCCACCATGGATGACTCCAAATCTAGCTAACCAGCCCTAGCTAAACGATCCTAACGCTGCACCAATACCACAAGGGCTGCATAGCCCAGTGCCGCAGATGTTAGGATCACGCCCTCCAGTCTCGAAAGCTTCATGCGAGACCACATCATTGGGAAAATAATAATCGTCAGACCCAGCATCACGCCTAAGTCTGTCCAGCTGATGGCACCTCCAATTAGAGGCTTCACCCCAGCAGTCACACCAAGCACGGCCAAGAGGTTAAACACACACGAACCGATGGCATTGCCCGTCACGATGTCGCCCTGCTTTTTCAAGGATGCGACAATCGAAGTAGCCAGCTCGGGAAGGGAAGTCCCCAAAGCGAAGAGCGTCAGAGAGATAATCACCTCAGGAACACCGAAGGCCTGAGCAATCTGCTCACCATGCACGACCAAGAAGTCAGCACCGATCACCAGAGCGGTAATCCCTACGACAATCAATAGGAAATTGATCAGTAATCGCCCAGCTCCAGCCTGCTTCGCAGATACCACATCCTCCTTAGAAAACTCCTCCATCTCCCCCTCTAAGCTATCCCCCTTCGACTGCATGATACTCGTCACCACATAGATGACAATACCCGCAGTCAGCACGCAGCCCTCGCCGCGAGAAAGTGTTAAGTCACGCATCATCCAGACAAAAACTGCCGAGCTAAAGAGTAAAATCGGCAGCTCTCTACGAATCAGCTGTGAATGAATCTCAATGGGGCGAATCATCGCCGCCACACCCAGAATAAGTGCGATATTAAAAATATTCGACCCCACGACATTACCTAGTGCCATATCAGGGCTAGTATCCCCCACCGTGACCTCAAAGCCGAACCAACCAGCCACAGACGCCATGAGCTCAGGCGAATTCGCCTTCAAGCACACCAGTAACTCTGGCATACTGGTGCCAAAAGCGACCACAGTAAGACCTACTACCAAAGGGGAAACACCCAGCTTAAGCGCGATTTCAGAAGCGCCCTTCACCAGCCACTCTGCACCGTAATAAAGTAAGATCAGCCCCGCAAGCAGCCAGAGAAAATGTATCGTAAGTTCCACGCGCTGAAGAATGCACAGCCTTCATGAAGAATAAAACTTCAAACTTACCAAAAAACACATTACAGACACCACATGTCATCGACTCACAAGATCACTATACTCTCAGGCGACGGAATCGGACCAGAGGTCATGGACGCCTCCCTCATCGTATTCAATAAAGTCGCAGAGAAGTTCTCCCTCAATATCGAAACCGACGTTCAGCTCGTGGGAGGAGCCGCTATCGACGCCAAAGGCTGCCCACTTCCAGAGGAAACAATCGCATCCTGTGAGCAATCTGACGCCATTCTCTTCGGCTCAGTAGGTGGACCTAAATGGGCCAACCTCGCCCCAGACGACCAGCCAGAACGCGGAGCACTGCTCCCACTACGCAAGAAGTTCAACCTCTTCGCCAACCTCCGCCCAGGAGTCTGCCTGCCATCACTCACCCACGCATCACCGCTCAAACAAGAAATCATCGCAGGAGGATTCGACGTCCTCTGCGTCCGTGAGCTCACTGGCGGCATCTACTTCGGACAGCCAAAAGGTCGTCACGAGATCGACGGCGACACCGTAGCCATCGACACCATGGTTTACAAAAAATCTGAAATCGAGCGCATCGTCCGCATCGCCTTCACCGCAGCCATGACCCGTGACAAGCGCCTCTGCTCTGTCGACAAGGCCAACGTATTACAAAACTCCATCCTATGGCGCGAGACCGTCGAAGAAATCGCCCCTGAATTCCCAGAAGTCGAGCTCTCCCACCTCTACGTCGATAATGCCGCCATGCAGCTCGTCAAGCAGCCCGGATCATTCGACGTGCTCGTCACCGGCAACCTCTTCGGAGACATCCTCTCAGACGAAATGGCCATGATCGCAGGCTCACTCGGTATGCTCCCAAGTGCCTCTCTCGGTAATCAAAACGCTAATGGCCTCTACTACGGAATGTATGAGCCCTCAGGTGGTTCAGCCCCAGACATTGCAGGACAAGGCATTGCCAACCCCATCGCACAGATCCTCTCCATCGCCATGATGCTACGCTACTCACTTGGAGAAAACGAAGCAGCCACCGCCATCGAGACAGCCGTCAATCAAGCCATCGACTCAGGACTACGAACCGCAGACCTCTACACAGGACGCGACGGAGAAACCAAAGTCGGCACCGAAGACATGGCAAAAGCCGTCGCAGCTAATATTTAGCTGGCAGCAGGCAAGCAAGAGCCCCCCCATCAGCGCTCTGCCTACCCAAGCTCGTAGTCTACTCCTACTCAGCTCTCAGCTTTTCGATGAGTTCTGTTGCCTTCTCTGGGGCAATGTCGAAGGCATTGTAGCGCACGATGCCCTCTTTATCGATGATGATCACCCATGGAGTGCCTCCAGTGCGGTAGCTGTTCATCACCTGCGAGCGCTTCGACGGTGAGCCGCTGTGACCCATCGGGAAGGAAAAGCCATAGCGCTTGGCCATATCAGGCACCTTCGCCGGAGTATTCGTGCTAAATCCCTCGAAAACAGTCTGGATCGACACAAAGGCGACATCATCTTTACCTTGGTAATGATCGCTTACTTTTTTGAGCGTTGGGAATCCACTGCTATGACACCCCGGACACCATGACTGGAAGCAGTAAAGGTAGAGCACCTTACCTTTGAAATCCGCAGGATTGAGATCCTTCTTACCCTCTGGCAGCTGGATCCAATCTGACGCCCCCCAAGCCTCAGCCTTTTTCCCCAGCACACCACGCTCCTGAGCGGAGGCAGTCATCACAGGCATCAGTATAGCGGCGGCGAGTAAGGCAATGGTGTGGAATCTTTTCATAAA
>JALZUH010000044.1 GCA_023301645.1 Akkermansiaceae bacterium | reverse complement strand
GAAATGATATACATAACATAAACATAAATATAAAATGAAAACATACCAACAAACTCGATTAAAAAGAGGCTTCACTCTTGTGGAGCTCCTCGTCGTAATCGCGATCATCGCATCGCTCGCAGCACTCGCTACACCTGTTATTTTCAAGCAGAGAAAGAAAGCTGACATGGCACAAGCAACAGGAAATGCTAAGCAGATTCACGCGCTACTCGTAGAATTTGAATCTGACTTTGGACAATTCCCAAGCGAAGGCACTGCAGATTCAGATGCCGACCTTAAGGACTACCACGGCGAATACTCAAATGACTTCCTCGGACAAATCCTCGCTGCAGGATACATCGACAGTGAGAAGATCTTCTACGCCAAGGCGGGATCATCTACAGGCATCAACAAGAAGCCTGACAACTCATTCAAGGATCGCACTGACACCCTCGTAGCTGGTGAGTGTGGATTTGCTTACGTTAAAAACCTCTCTATTAGCAAAAACTCAAACACACCTGTGCTCATGGCGCCAATGTCAACTAAGTCTACTTTTGACAAAGACGCATACGGCGGCAAAGGCATCGTCCTCCGTCTTGACAGCTCAGTGAGCCAAATGCTCCTCAGTAAGAAAAACAAAGCGAAGCTACCTACTGGTAACACACTCTTCGATATCGGTGAAGACACCATCTGGGGTGACCAAGAGCCAGAGATTGCTCTCGCTAAATAAGCTCAACTAGCTAAGTCCAACTTAGCTACATCAATTCCAAAAACCGAAGGGCGCGCCCCTTCGGTTTTTTTGTGCTCGGATTTGTGCTCAGGTATTAACCAATCCAGATAATATCAACAATGAGCCATAAGGTCATCGTAACCCCGATGACGACCTTCACCGCAAGTCCCGCCACTGTCCCCACAACCGACCCCACACCCGAAGCCGTAGCCGGCTTCACCTTCTTCTTGGCAAAGATAAACTCACAAAGCATCGCCCCGATCAGAGGCCCCAGAAAAAGACCTATTGGCATAAAGAAAAGTCCGAACGTGCCACCAATAATCGCACCAGTAGCCCCCCAGCGTGTGCCGCCAAACCACCGCGTGCCCATAGCCCCGCTCATAAATTCCAAAACCTGAGAAACGACCAACAACACCGCAAGCACGGTAAAGGTCAACCACTCGACCCCCGAATCATCACCAAGCATCAGCCAGTGAGATAGTGCTGCAAAAAATAAAATCAAATGCCCTGGAAGAAAAGGGACAACTGACCCTACTAAACCGAGCAAGAGCAAGCTCACGGTCACAATCCACGCCAGCCCCATTCCCACCACGGGTAATGCACCAGAGGAAAACTCTGTTATCAGATCAAACATAGCCCAAAATTACCCCCCCTTTCCAATCAATCAAGCTCAGATGAGCTTTAAGATGGTCAGCCCTTAACAAGCCATTACCCTGCACCCATGAAAGCAACGTTCTCCCAGTTTGGAAAACCCACCGATGTTATTGAGCTGACAGAGCTCATCAGTGAGACCCTACAGCAAGGACACGTCCGCCTGCGCATGCTAGCTGCACCCATCAACCCCGCTGACATCAACTACATCCAAGGAACCTACGGCATCAAGCCCGCGCTACCAGCAGCCGCAGGGGTCGAAGGCTGTGGTGTCGTCACCGAAAGCCTATCCGAAAACTTCCAGCAAGGGGACAAAGTCATCATTATCAACCAAGTCGGCACATGGTCAGCAGAGCACACTGCAGATGCAGCCAACTTACTAAAAATCCCCAGTGACACCCCTTCAGAGCAGGCAGCCATGCTCAAGGTGAACCCTCTCACAGCATGGTGCATGCTCACCCAGCTACGCGCCCTACCCGAAGGCTCATGGATTATACAAAATGCCGCTAACTCAGGTGTCGGCCACTGCGTCATACAAATCGCCAAACTTCTCGGACTTAACACCATTAATCTCGTGCGCCGCGAAGAGCTACTACCCGAGCTAGAGCAACTAGGCGGCACCATCAACCTGCTCGACAATGCCGACTCCATAGAGCAAATGCGTGCTAAAAAACCCACCCTAGCGTTCAATGCCGTAGGTGGAGACAGTGCCCTACGACTCATGGACGCCCTCGACACCAAGGGGCTCCACATCACCTACGGAGCCATGGGAGGGCGCAGCCTCAAGGTTCCTAATAAATTCCTTATCTTCAAGCGCATCGAAATCCAAGGGTTCTGGGTCACCGAATGGATCAAGGAGCAGCCCGCCGAACTCGTCGACTCCGCCTACCAAATGCTCGCCAGATGGATGACCGAAGGCATCCTCGCTCAGCCCATCGACTCCACATACCCACTCGACCAAATCAACGCCGCTATCGAGCGAGCCATGACATCACAGCGCAATGGCAAAGTGCTACTCACCCTAGAGTAAGCGATGAGATTCTACCGTGTTGAACTCGACTAAGGCTACATCTCAGAGCTCGGCTTAGTGCGACTTACTCCACCTGAGCCCTTCGCTGTATTCATCTTTCTTACCGTCGATTTCGATAAGTTTTTGCCACATTTGAGCCGCTTTATTGTAGTAGGTTTTAGAGCTTTTTCCTAGGCTGGATGCGTTTTCGCCTAAGTTCCCGTAGAGATAAGCTAGAGATCTTCGCAAGTGAATACTCCGCTTACCTGCTCCGAGCGATAGCACCTTTTCCATAAGCTCGGCTGATTGCTTGCCCAGCTCTAGCTCCTTAGTCTTCTCGCCTTTGGCACCATAAATACCTGCTCGCTGCCAGTAAAACACCGCAAGTCGGTAAAGTGGCTCGGTAGCGTCAGCATTCACCGCTACGATACCTTCCATAATGTCGATAGATCGATCTAGAAGCCCACCCGCCTCAGTGATACGGCCCAGGTCGCGTAAAACGACAGAGCTCAATCCACTAGCAACAGCTAGCTGAAATCCCGCTCCATCCGGAGCACCGTCACTGATGTTCAGTCCTGCGAGAAGACTTTCCGCCTCCGCTAACTTAGCAACACCTGCTTGATCATTACCCGATCGTAGGTCTTCTTCCGCGTCGAGAATTTCCATTTCAGCTAGTTTGATTTTGGCAAATTCGAGAGAAGGGTTCTTTTTGAGTAACCACTTCAGGTGTATCGCTGCCTCGCTTCGTAGTCGACCGGCATCGTCAATACGCATCAGGCTATCGGCTAGATTCGATGAATGCAGGCTATGCTGCACGATTTCTGCGCGCAGTTCTACATGATCAGGGAGCTTGTCATGGATCCCTTTAAGCTCTTCGAGTGCGAGTTCGTAGTGGACTAGTGCCTTCTCTGGATTAGTTTCTTGAACCATCCTACCATCAATAAGGGCTAGCACAGAATGGAGTCGCTTCAGCTCTATTTCATCACTGCCCTGAAGCGCCGCGATATCTGCGCGTGCTTTAACAAGAAGTTTCTCAGTGAGCTTTGCATCATC
>JALZUH010000043.1 GCA_023301645.1 Akkermansiaceae bacterium | reverse complement strand
ATTTCAGTTTGCGGGGATAAGTATGGATTTTCTGTAGTCATTTTAAAGTGTTATATTGTAGGTTAATGTGTGGTGGGTAGTTGGTTTCTGAGAGTATCTTGTTCGCTGCTTGTCATTAATCCACTCCTAAATCTCTGACGAATTCGTCATCATCTGAAAACTTTTCAATCCCTAGCTGCTCAGATATAATCATCCTTACAGCACTCCTTACCTCCTCGTCAGACCAATCACTAGCACAAGTGAGGTCTCCAGCCATCCTCGTTACTTCTTGGCTAACTAGAGAGCTGACTGTCGTCGGATCAAATATCACTCCTCGGCCAAAACGTAAATCAGGTAAATCAGTAAGGCCTGATATCATTCTGAACTTCTGCCAATTCTCAGCGCGTAAAGGCTTAGGAAAAACATCACGAACCTTACTCTTCGGCGAAATATCACGCCTACGAAGCCCTGTTGCCGTGACTAAGCTCGTTCTCACACGGTGAAAAGCCCTCTGAGTAAGACATGGCCGACTTCCCTGCTGTGATCCCACAGCGCGCTGGACGTGATCGATAAGCATACCTGGAGTCACCAACTGCTCAGCATCAGCGTCAGTAATAGTAATACCAAAGGTCTCTTCGGTCACGATAAGGAGTTCTACAGAATCTAAGCCCATATTTTTGAAGGGAGCGCCAAAGCTCTGGTATCAGCTAGCGAGAGCGGAGTTCGACGAAGGGGTTAGTGGTTAAAATGTTCATTAAATCAAACTACTCAACAGCTAGTAGATTACCAGTAGTATCTTGCTCAGCCGTTCTATTCTCGATCTTTAGAGGGCTCGAATTCAATATCATAATAACCAGCAAGCTCTGCGCCGAGCCAGTCGCTCTTATCTATAGGTTCTTTTGCCAAAAGTTTTATTTTTCGTTTAGCGTATAAGTTAAGCCCCCATGACGGGAAGGAGTCTTCGCCCGTTCCTCCGTCTTTTATTTGAATCACTTTTTTGATGTCACCCGAAGGAATGTTCTGAGTTCTTGAAAAGAAAAGTAAGGTCTTCTTTAGTGTGAGATTCTGCCGTGAAAGATCATATGTGGTCACGCCTAGTAACTTCCACAAGGTGATAAAGCAGCCGAGTAAGATTGCCCCATAAAACAGAACCGCCGCAATAGGAAACCATGGTTGAGATTTCATATAACTAGAGTCTTCACCAAAGAGATTCTTTGGCCCGCTAAAAAACCATGCATGTGTAAATGCTATGCCAAGAACTAGCGATATAGAGCCTACAAAAAAGACCATGCATCCCATTCCCTTGGACTTGTATGAAATACGATATCCCGAGTTCATGTAGGATGCTTTAAATCCGAGTGGCGGCTCCATTTTGTAAGAGAACAGTGTTAACAACCAACTTTCAAACCATAATTACCTGAAGATGACGATCTAAGCTAGCGAACAAATACATCTCATTTTTTTAGTAAAAATTCACCTACCCCTCACTGTCTTTAAACCAGCGCTGGAGCTTACGTGTTGCCTCTTCGACGTGCTCGTCTTTCACGTGTGCTGCTACTGTAGCTAGTGCTGCTACTATGGCACCAAGATCATCTGCATAGCCAACACCAGGCATCAGGTCAGGAATGGCATCTGCTGGAAAGATGAAATAGCCTAGAGCTGTGACAATCACGCCCTTGGCCGCGACAGGTGTATCTTTGTCCTTGAGAGTCTCAGAAAGAATCAGTGCCTTAGTGACAATCTCTTTGCCTGCTGATAGCGCATACTTCTTTATTTTCTTCAAAAAGGAGTCTTCTGAATACTCTTTTTCATAATGCTTACTTTTCATATTTTATAATAATCGGGGTGTAGATTGGGGTGAGGGTGTTTCTTCGACACCTTACTTTTACAGTCGTTCTCTCCAAACGAACTATTACAATATCCTGTGATTTTTGTATCACCTCGTTACAGGAATGATCCCCTATTACGTCGCGACGATTGAAAGGAGCCTATTTGCTGCTTTGGCGGCTTAGTTCCTGCGACTGGGACATGACCGAGATATTTGTAGACTAGCAGCGGAAATATGCGGTTGCCTTATCCTGCATATGAGGGCACTTTCTTTGTCAAGAAACCATGACTACTCCAAGCTCAAGCACGCAAGCACGCACAGCTAGCCAAGAACGTAAGACGGCCGAGACTGATATCACGCTCTCGCTCAATCTCGATGGCACAGGCAAATCCAATATTTCTACCGGTGTTCCTTTCTTCGACCACATGCTAACCCTTCTCAGTAAGCACAGCATGATCGATCTCGATGTGAAGACGATCGGTGATATCGAGGTGGATGCTCACCACACCGTCGAGGACACGGGTATCGTCATCGGTGAGTGTATCAAGGCTGCTCTCGGTAATAAGATGGGCATTCGTCGCTACGGCATGGCTTATCTACCTATGGATGAGACTCTGAGCCGCTGTGTCGTCGATCTTAGTAATCGCCCGCACTTGGAGTTCCGCACACCTGCTGGTGCTCCTGACGCGCCTAATTTCCCGCTGACACTCACCGAGGAGTTTTGCCGCGCCATTGCTAGTAATCTACGTGCCAATGTCCACATCGAGATGCTCTATGGCCGTGATGGCCACCACATTGCTGAGTCGATCTTCAAGGCTCTAGCGCGCGCACTGAGGCAGGCTGTCGAGCTTGACTCTCGTGAGACTGGGATTCCGAGCACGAAGGAGGCGCTGTAATTGCTTTTCACTGCTACTCAAGATGATGACTAAAGTAGGTATTGTTGATTACGGTCGTGGTAATCTCCGTAGTGTGGAGAATGCTTTTCTGGCTATCGGTGCTGAGGCGAAGCTGATCACTACAGCCGAGGAGCTTGATGGTATCACTCATTTGGTCGTCCCCGGTCAGGGTGAGTTCGGCGATTGCGCCGCTCACCTGAAGCAGCAGGGTTTATTCGACCCGATTAGACAGTGGGCCGCAGCCAATAAGCCTTACTTAGGTATATGTGTGGGCTATCAGCTGATCTTTGATAGTGGCGAAGAGTCTCCCGGTGCTGAGGGCTTAGGCATCATTGCTGGCGAGGTGAAAAAATTCCCTCAAGTGGGTCTAAAAATCCCGCATATGGGATGGAATACGATCACTCCGAGCGATCTAGCACATCCGATCTGGAATGAGCTACCGACCGATCCTTACTTTTATTTTGTGCATTCTTATTATCCTGAGCCAGCGAGTCAGGATGATGTTGCCGCGACCTGTGACTACGCGCTTCCATTTGCCGCAGCAGTCACCCGCGGTAAGCTCATCGCTACACAGTTCCATCCAGAGAAGAGCCAGCATAATGGCCTGCAGCTACTGAGGAACTTCGTAGCTATCGAGGCGTAGGAGGAGGAGCAGGCGCCGAGCCAGAGCTTTTGGTAAGAGAAGCTCTGTAAAAAGATTGTCCAATCTCTCAGCTTTCTCAGCTGAAGTCCTCCCCTATCCCAGAACTTCGTCGAGGACTTCGATGCAGCGTGCATTCTCTTGCTGAGTGCCTACTGAGATGCGCACCCATTGTGGGAGCTTGTAGCCACTCATGGCACGAACGATCACTCCTTTGGCCAGCATTTTGGCAAATAGGTCGTCGCCATCGCCGACTTTGACCAAGATGAAATTTGCTACACTTGGGACATATTCTAGGCCGCGCTGGCTAAAGGCTTCCTCATAGAATCGGAGGCCTTCATTATTGGTTTTGATGGTTTTGGCGACATGTTCCGCGTCATTGATGGCAGCTACAGCAGCGGCTTGTGCCATCGAGTTAGCATTAAAGGGCTGGCGGGCTTTTTGTAAAATCTCTGCCACCTGTGGTGAGGCGAGTCCGTAGCCGATACGTAGTCCTGCTAGTCCGTATGCCTTGGAGAAGGTGCGAAGCACACAGGCGTTGCGCCCTTCTTTGATATACTTCAGTGTATCTGGTGCGTCTTCGAGGAATTCGTAGTATGCTTCGTCAAAAACGGCGACGACATGGTCTGGAAGGCGATCCATGAAGCGGTCGAGTGCTTCTTGCCCGACGATGGTTCCTGTAGGGTTATTGGGATTGGCGATGAAGACGAGACGAGTGTTCTCGGTGATGGCATCAGCCATACCGTCGAGGTCATGGATGAAGTCTGGGTCAGCTACTTCGACGTATTTGGCACCGAAGAGAGTCGCCATGAGCTTATAGACGACAAAGGCGTGCTCGGCTGCGATAAGCTCTGCCTGAGGGTTAAGAAAGCAGTGGCAAAGCAGCTCGATGATTTCATTAGAGCCGTTACCGAGGATGACATTATCGAGCTCTAGCCCGTGGCGCTCTGCGAGTGCACTGCGCAGCTTAAAGCCACCTCCATCTGGGTAAATATGCACGCCGTCGATTTCGCGCTGCATCGCCTGCTTTGCCATGGGTGCTGGCCCCAGTGGGTTTTCATTCGATGCTAGCTTGACGATAGTTTCTGGATCGAGTCCGAGCTCGCGAGCGGTCTCTTCGATGGGCTTACCTGTTTGGTAAGCTACAAGGTCACATACAAAGCTGTTTGAGAAATCTTTCAGAGGCGTATCAGGCATGTGCAGAATCTATGAGCTTACACCTCATTCTGCAATGCAAAATCATGAGACTCTTACCTGAAATTCGCCCACTACGCAGTCGCAGTGTAGATCGATGCTACACCGAAGCTCAGAGGTGCTGACTTGGCATCACTAAAGCCGCAGGAGTTAATGAGCTCTTCCATCTTCGCACCACTGGGGAACTCTCCAATGGTCCCTGCTAGGTATTCATAGGCGTCTTTCTCCCCTGTCATGTATCCCGCGATCTTCGGCAGGACCTTATTCAGGTAGAAGCTGTAGGGTTCTTTGAGAATACCCGTTGGTAGTGAGAAGTCTAAGATGAGCAGATGTCCACCGGGCTTGAGCACGCGCTGCATTTCCTTCAGTGCATCTGGCCAGCTTCCCATATTACGAAGACCGAAGGCCACAGTGAGAACATCGAAGCTATCATCTTCAAAAGGCATCTCCATGGCATCGACTACCATCGTGTTATTGACCCCGCTCTCAGTCGCATAGGCGAGCATTTCTGGGCAGAAGTCAGAGCCTGTCATCTCGGCATCTGGGCACTGCTTTTGGATTTCGAGGGCGAGATCCCCTGTGCCAGTGGCTACGTCGAGGATGGTCTTAGGCTGCCACTCTGCGACGATGCGTCCGACTTTTTTGCGCCAGAGGATGTCTGTGCCTACACTGAGCACGTGATTGGTCACGCGGTAGCGGTCGGCTATTCGGCTAAAGGCCTGTTTTACGTATTGCGGGTCTTGCATGGGAAAGAAATGCGGGAGTGGGATTAGCCAGGGAGAATGTCAGTATAGATACCTGGGTCACTGCCAGGAATCTCTACAGCACCACATGCTTTTTCGTAGAATTCACGAGGGCCGACTCCACCGATCATGCCGTAGACGTAGCCTAGCTCTGCCATGCCTTCGAGGCACTTAAAGAGCAGCGCTTTACCGATGCCTG
The DNA here is from genome assembly GCA_023301645.1 of Akkermansiaceae bacterium. GTDB lineage: Bacteria > Verrucomicrobiota > Verrucomicrobiia > Verrucomicrobiales > Akkermansiaceae > Oceaniferula. Next base: position 6,391 of record JALZUH010000043.1, on the reverse strand, counting down.
TGCCGCGCGCTGCCTCACTGACACCAGTGGGCCCGTAGAAGCCCTTCGCCGTCGTCTCGTAGCAGGCAAAACCTATGATTTCCTTATCACGAGTGGCGATGTAGCAAGTGACGGGCTGGCGTGAGAAGGCGACCTTCACTTCGCTTTCCCACTTGGCGGAGAAGTTCTCCCCTACCCATGCGGCGACAATATGGCGCTCATAGGCACGTGCTCTTCGCAGGATAATGCCCTGATCTTCGACCTTAGAGTATATCTCACTCGTATCAGGCAGCTCCATGAGCCTTACTAGCATATCAATCATTGTATTATATAGGGATAGAAATAGTGGGAGGTGTTTTTAAAACTGTTCTACTCAGTGGCTTACGCCGTTGGCTCAATACCGAGGAGGTCCATAAATGGCCATGCTTCGATCTCTTCTTGGTCACGGATGACATCCATCAGCACGGGAACACCTGTCATTTCCTCAGCGATGCCTTTATTGGTAATGGTCGCCGTGTCGAGCTCGTCGATGAGGTTATTAAAGATCAGACCTACTGGCTCGACTCCCGATGCACGCATCGCCTGCACGGTGAGCATGGTGTGATTAAGCGCTCCTAGTTTATTTCCCACGATGAGGATCACGGGTAAGCCTAGCTCCTTGGCGTAGTCACCGATGGTGTAGTCCTTCAGCACAGGAACCATCCAGCCACCTGCACCTTCGGCGATGACGACGTCGCACTGCTCTGCGAGTTCACTAGCGCCTTTGATCAGTGGTTCAATTTCGATACTAGCCTTCTCAAACATCGCTGCGACATAGGGGGCTGCTGCCGTGCGCATCCAGACAGGATTCACCTTATCGAGATCAACCTCGCCACCAGATGCTTCTTTCAGTGCGTATGCATCCTCACGACCGCCACAGCAGAGAGGCTTATAGCCTAGGGTATTGATACCCTCTGCGCGTAGTGACTTGATAATGAGTGAACTAACGTAGGTTTTACCCGCGTCTGTGTCTGTTCCTGTTATAAAAAAACCTTTCATATAATTATTATTTGATAACCAATAAGCACACTTATCTCAGCGTCTTCTCAGGCTGAGAGACGACTGCTTTTTCATTCTCAACGATGTAATCAATGAGAAACCAGATCGCTATCGCCACGATCAAGGTCGATAGCTTCGCCGGCCAATTGTTCTTCAGTGTCTTCTTCATCCGTGTCTTCTTTTGGTATAAAAATCTCCTTCATCCTATCGAGGAAGTCTTCGCGCTTAATATCGCGCTCTAACTCACCATCAATACAGATTGAAATACGCCCTGTTTCCTCACTCACCACTACTGCCACACAGTCGGTCTCCTCAGTAATGCCGATGGCAGCGCGGTGACGCAGGCCAGTGCTTCGGTCGGCGAGCTCACGAGGGCTGACGGGAAATACACACCCTGCACCTGCGATACGGTTCTTGGCAATAATCATGCCGCCGTCATGCAGCGATGTCTTAGGGTGGAATACCGTGGTGACAAACTCAGCACTAAATAGCGCGTCAAGACCGACACCTGTATCGAGGTGCTCTTGTAGGATATTGGAGCGCTCGATGGCGAAGAGTGCACCGAAGCGCTTCTTCGATAGCTGCTTCACCGTATCGGCAAAGCTTTCTAAAAACTCATGCTTCTGTGACTGTGAGAAGGAAAACATCTTCGTGCTGCCTAATCTCGCTAGCACATTACGTAGCTCTGGCTGGAAAATAATCAGTAATGCCACTGCGAGACCGACCAAAATATGCTTCAGTAGCCACCAGATCACCTGCAAGTCAAATGCCAGCGCGAGTAGCGAGAGCACCATGAGAAGTAGGGCTAGACCCACCATGATACTTGCCCCGCGCGTCTTTCGAAATGCTCGGTAAGTATGATAAAGACCAAACCATAGAATCAGTATCTCTACGCCTGCCCGCCAATGTTCGCTGAAAAATTCCACTGCTGGAATATTTATAGCGTGGATTGGGCAAATACAAAAGGCCGAATGATAAATTTCGAATATCTAACCAAGCCCCTGTGACAATGGCTAGACACACATGCTAGGTAGCAGCTACCTAGCACCACGTAATGCTTCAAGCCGATGCCGTCGAACCAACGAAAACCAGCGTGAAGTTCAGCCTATTTCCGAACAGGAATCCCCTGCTCCGCAAAGAGTTCCTTCGCCTCACCTACGGTGTGCTCACCGAAGTGGAAAATACTCGCCGCCAAGACAGCATCTGCCTTGCCGTCCTTTAGGACATCGACCATGTGCTGCAAGTTACCAGCACCACCTGAGGCGATCACGGGAATACTCACCGCCTCACTGACAGCGCGGGTAAGCTCGGTATCATATCCAGCCTTCGTGCCGTCAGAGTCCATACTCGTAAGAAGGATCTCTCCTGCTCCTCGCTCGCAGACCTCCTTCGCCCACTCGACAGCATCAATGCCCACTGGCTTACGCCCACCGTGAGTGTATACCCCCCACTTCCCGGGGCCTTCTCTCTTAGCGTCGATAGCTACGACAATACACTGGCTACCAAAGGCAGCCGCACCTTCATTAATAAGCTCTGGACGAACCACCGCAGCGGTATTGACCCCTACTTTATCAGCACCTGCCATGAGCATTTCGCGCATATCATCTACCGAGCGGATGCCACCACCTACAGTCAGTGGGATAAAGCACTTCTCGGCCGTTCTGCGAACTACATCCACCATCGTGTTGCGCTCATCGGAGCTAGCTGTGATGTCGAGAAAGACGAGCTCATCAGCCTCTTGGGCATTATAGGCAATAGCGCATTCGACTGGATCACCAGCATCGCGGAGGTTGACGAAGTTCGTCCCCTTGACAACGCGGCCATCAGTGACGTCTAGGCAAGGTATGATTCTTTTGGCTAACATAAAAATAGAATATAAAGATTAAAAAATATGGCGGGTCACTTAGAGACCCCATGCTCCGTAGCCTTTTTGCTTCGCCGTCTTCTCTAGCTGGTAGAGGCGGCTCTTGTGACGTGAGGATGAGGTATTATCGGGTAGCGTGTATGGCTTAGTATGGATACGACCTAAGCCTCTTGCCACTAGTAATTCATGAAGGTATCGCTCCTGCCCCTCGTAGGAGACGAGGATGAAGGCATACTTACGGTGTGACCCATAGACACGCTCGCCAATGGTTGCTACACGGAACTTCTTACCCTTGAGGAGATTTTTGACAAAGAGCTTCGCCTCAGCGCCGACCTCTGTTGTCTGCTTCTGACTGAGCCCGCCCATGGCTGCTCCCTGCTGAGCGATACGCTCGTAGTTGGTATTTCCATCACGATACTTACGTGCTGAGCTCTCTGGAGCATCGACATAGTAGAGGCGCAGCTCCTCATCACCCTTGGGCGTCTTCACATGGAAGCTGTCACCATCATTACCGTAATGGTCGATGAGTGAGCAGTTTTCTAATAAGTCGAACTTACTCGACGAGACGCTCACCGTGGTAAGGCCAGAGTTTCCAGAATCACTAGGCTGCTTGATAACAATGCTTTCATCACGCTGTCCTCCCTCAGCCTTTTTATCACTACCGAATTCTTGGTATTTGATCCAGCCGACGACAGCGGCAATGGCCATGTAGATAAGTCTTCTCGGTATTCGGTTCAAGATACTGCGTCCGCTGTTACCGCGTCCTCTTCCTCTATGATTAAAGCGAGCCATGATAGTTATGTAATGGGGTGTAGTGGGTTTCTTCTCAAATGAGATGTTTAAATGCCGTTTAAGTAGCGTAAGACGCTAAAAATAATGTTCTAGCCGACTCGACTAGTGAGCTGTCGAAAAGTAGATAACCCCTGCGATACCTGCAACAAAGCAATAGTATGAGAAATATTCGAGCTTACCTCTCTTCACAGCCCCCATCACTAAGTAGATAGCAAAGAGGCCGACAATGGCTGAAGCCGCCGCACCAGCGAGGTATGCTGGATTAAAACATGATTGCAGTGCCGCTGAGCAAGACCCAGTCTCCTCCATGCGGTCTTTCATCGTAAGGACAAAGCCACCAGCAATAGCTGGGATCGACATCAGAAATGAAAACTCCGCCGCCTTCTCTGCCTTCACTCCACTGACAAGACCCGCGGCAATCGTCGAGCCCGATCGCGACACCCCAGGAAGAATGGCAAATGCTTGGCCAATGCCCATGATAACCGAGCTTTTCAGACCGATCTTAGCAGCGCTCCCCTTCAGTAGCCTTGGCACAAAGAGGATCAACCCCGTAAAAACAAGTAGCGCAGAAACCGCTACTGGTCTCCCAGGGACAGCATCAAAAAAGTCCTTAAACAATAAAGCAGCTATGACAGCTGGCACCGTAGCCACTCCGAGCCATAGGATCATCATGCGCTCTTCCTTCAGTTCCTTTGTGTAGAGTGACTCCACGAGCTTCCACAGACTCTTGCGGAAGAAGAGCAGCACACTAATGAGCGTGCCAATGTGAAGGATAATCTCGAAGGCGAGATCGGGCTGGTGCTCAGAGCCAACTTCACGAATCCCTAATAAATACTGTGTTAGCACGATATGACCAGACGACGATACAGGCAAGAATTCTGCTAACCCCTGCACAATGCCGACGATGATTGCTTTCCAAATTTCCATAGTAAATCCCCTCCGTAACCTTCTGAGAGCTGCGCAGAAGCTAATACTACACGATGTTAAGAGCAAGCCGATTCAGAGTCATGCCGAGCTAAAGCCATATGCAGGAAAATAGCGAGTCGACCGCTATACACGCCTGAATACAATACTTAGAAATAGGAATAATAGGGCAAGAAAGCCGAAGAGTGGTAGTGCTGAGCTCTTGATAACTACTGGCAGAACACCAGCGCGGATCTTCTCTGCCTGATAGACGTCTTGAGCTTGCAGGGCCTTCTGGAATGGCGAGCTGAGACGATACTCATCTGGGTAGGCGCGGTTCCACTGCAGTGTTTTCATCTTCCCGTAGACGGTATCGACTAATTGCAGTGCCATGCGGTCGCCCGATAAAGGCACACTGGCAACATACTGGCCTAGCCCTGTTTCTCTGACGGTCACAGGGGTGCTATTACCATCTTGATCATAGACTTCAGCTTTCCACTTAATCGCATTTACGCTAGCCCCTGCCTCGCTACTGCGTTTGATATGAATATGCCACTGATCATCCTGAACATGTGAGCTTACTGCTAATCCTATAGCGTCATCTCTCTTAAGCGCAGCACGGATCACCTGCGCCCAAAAAGGCCCAAAGCCATCCCAGGCTAACCACTCACTACCCCACCTTTCTGTAAGATCAGCGGTGAAGGCTACACCTTTACCAAGGCCAAACTGACCGGAAGCAAGTAGTGGATCTCCAGACTCTGCGGCTAAGATCATGTGTGCTGTAGGTTTGATCCTCGTCATCACATAGCCTAGGATCATGGGGAACTCAGCTTCTTCATAGCCTGTGATCATAGGGTGCTCACTGACAGGTGCCACTGAGTAGAGGTCTTCCTTAATGGCAGAGCGGCTGGCCTGCATCGTCTCTTTAGTGAAAATCTGAGGCACATTCGCGGGGTCATCCGTCTCGTAGTAGCGGCCATTACCGACTTCAGCGATAGATGCCAGTAACTCTCTAGCTGAACCAGAGCCCATAGCAACGGTGGAAACGGTAATCCCCCTGCTAGCCATATCTTGTGTCAGCTGTAACAAATTAGCTGGAGAGGTCTGACCATCTGTCATTGCAATCACGTGCTTGATCTTAGCAGTTGCACCCATCAGTATTTTGTTTGCCTCAGCCATCGCTGGAGCGAGGTCAGTTCCTCCTGATGCATTCAGCGTATCAATAGCGGCTGCTACTTTACCACGATTAGATGCAGGTGTGAGGTCGAGTATCATCTGTGGATTACTATCAAAGCCGATAACCGCTATCTGATCCCTATTGCTCAGTAGCTCCGCAGCTGAGCGGGCCGCTTGGCGAGCTAGCATGATAGGGTTCCCTGACATGGAGCCTGATTTATCAATCACGAGAACCATGGCTAGAGATGGCTTCTGCTTTTCTTTTTCAAAGCGAGAGACAAGTGGTAAAACATCCTCGATAGGTGTTTTATAGTAACCACCTAGGCCAAAGCTGTTTTCTGACCCTGTCATGATCAGGCCTCCACCAAAGTCTGTTACATACTGTTTGAGCCATTGCATCTGAGCTGGCTCCAGCGAGGTGGCTGCCACATCAGCTAGCATAATAGCATCAAATGCTAGCATCCCACGTAAACTATCAGGCAGACCTCTAGCACCTCTGACCTCCATCTCTATACCCTGCTCCTGCAGAGAGCGAGTAGCAGAGCGCATCTGCTGTGGCTTATCATGAATCACAAGCACTCTGGGCTTACCACTGACGGAAATAGTAGTGGCTGCCTGATTATTAATAGGGAAGTAGTC
>JALZUH010000042.1 GCA_023301645.1 Akkermansiaceae bacterium | reverse complement strand
ACAGGGCAATCTGAGAGATATGCACCAGTAGCAACATGGATGTCTCAAGAGCTTGGTGTAAAAGTCGAATTCATCCCTTCAAGTGGCTACCCTGCCTCTGTCGATAAATTTGCAGCAGGCGACGTTCACGCTGCTTGGTTTGGTGGAGTTAGTGGTGTTCAGGCTCGTAACGAGGTTGCTAATTCAAAAGCCATTGTATCAGGAGCTAAGGATCTTGCCTTTAAGTCCTACTTTATTGCACACGAGTCTACTAATCTTACTAAGTCCGAAGCATTTCCCGAAGCGATCAAAGGCCTTAAGTTCACCTTCGGTAGTGCTGGCTCAACATCTGGCTGCATCATGCCAGCCCACTTCATCGTAGAAAACACAGGACAAGGGCCTCTCGACTACTTTGGCAAATCAAACGTAGGCTTCTCTGGCTCTCATGACAAAACTGCCTACCAGGTCAACGATGGAACATTCCAAGCAGGTGCGATGAACTTCAGCACCTACGAAAAACTCGTTGCTGCTGGCAAAATTGACGCTAACCAATGTCGAGTCATCTGGGAAACCCCTACCTATGCTGATTACAACTTCACTGTTCGAGGTGACGTTGACGCTACTTTTGGTGAAGGTTTCACTGCAAAAATCCAAAAAGCACTCATCGAGTGTAAAGACCCAGCTGTTCTCAAGGCATTTGACCGTGAGCAGTTTGTAAAAGTCGATAACGCCACCTTTGAAGGTATCGCTGGAGTGATGAAAAGCGTTAAGCTCAAATAAGCTCAACCAAACATTTCCATGCAGGCTAGGGCGAATACATTGCCCTAGCCTCTTTTTTGGGTTATTTCAGTCATACAATGTCACTCAAGCTCAACCATCTCTCACACTCATTCGGAAGTCATCGCACTCTCCGTGATATTGAGTTGGCCATCGACACAGGTGAGCAAGTAGCTCTCATCGGCCCCTCTGGCTGTGGTAAAACCACACTACTGCGTATCCTCGGCACTCAGCTCATGCCCACGCAAGGCACAGTTAGACAGCTAGGGACCAACTCAGCCGACCTTAGCGCCAAAGATCTCAAAACACTCAGAACCAAAATCGCATTCATCCCTCAGCACCTTGGACTCGTGCCCAATGTCAGCGTGCTCAGAAATATTCTCAATGGAGGATTAGGCAAAACAGGACTACTTAGCGCCATCCGCCAAATGCTCTATGTCACAAAGGCTGAAACACAGCGCGTCTACCAGCTCCTTGAACGCACAGGTATTAGTGAAAAGCTCTACGACCGCACTGACAGCCTCTCTGGTGGACAACAACAACGTGTCGCCATCGCCCGGGCACTCTATCAAAACCCTGAAGTCATACTCGCCGACGAGCCGACATCAGCTATTGACCCAGCAAGAGCCAGAAGCCTCATTGAGCTACTTACCCAGCTCTCCCAGGAAGAAAACATCACGCTAGCCGTCTCCATGCATAATCTGGAACTAGCCAAAGCCTACTTCCCTCGCCTCATCGGACTGAAAGAAGGCACTGTGAAATTTGACACCCCGCCAGCAAAACTCAAGGCCGAGCAAAGCCAAGACCTCTACCTCATAAAACCTCAAGATCATGGGTAAGTCACCCCTCGCCCCATTAGTCAGTGAGCGCTTGCAGCAGACCTCACGGCAGCATCTTGGTAAAAAAAGAATCAACGGCCGTAAAATCACCATTCTGGTATTATTCGCCCTACTCGCTGGCTGTATCCATCACCTCGGCCCCATGCCAGAACGCCCCCCTGGCAGCACCGAAGGCTTTTTCAAAGCAGCCCTCAGCCCGACACTCACTGACCAAAGCCAAAGCCTCCCCGACGGAGCAACCCCCTTTAGCAACCGCATCCTCAAAGAGCTAGCCACAACACTGCGCTACTCATTCATCGCCATGAGTATGGCAGTGCCCGCAGGTTTATTTCTCGGGTTTTTCGCCTCCACAGCGTGGTGGCCATCAGGAGCTAATGCAACCCTCAGCAGACTCCTCCTGCGCCCGCTCCACCTCGCAGTAAGAACCACCACAACCCTCATGAGATCCGTCCACGAACTCATCTGGGCCATCCTACTACTAGCAGCACTAGGTCACGACCCCATGACCGCCTGTATCGCACTAGCCCTCCCATTTACCGGCACACTCGCCAAAGTTTTCTCAGAAATCATCGACGAACAAATAGCCCTTGCCCACGCACACGCCATCACCTCAGGAGCCAGCCCGCTTCAGGCATTTCTCGCCACCCTCATCCCGCAGTCATTTCCCGACATGGCGACCTACACCCTCTACCGTTTCGAGTGTTCACTCAGATCCTCAGCAGTGCTTGGCTTCGTCGGCATCGAAACAATAGGTCTCTCCATCAGGAAATCATTTGAAAATAACTTCTACAACGAACTCTGGACAGAGCTCTACCTGCTCCTAGTCGTCATCATCATCGTCGACATCATGGGTGCCCGACTCAGAAAACAACTCAACAGCATCGCCCCAAGAACAAAAAACACACCGCCGAGCTCATCCACTGCAGAAAGGATCAAATCACTCAAAGCAACCACGCCCCGCTGGAAAATGCCGCGCATCCTCCTCTGGGCAACACTACTACTCACCCTCATCTCCTGGTTCCCCGGCGCACTAGGCATCCCAGCAGATCAACTGGTCAAAGACAGCTCCCACATCGACCGCAGCCAGCGAGTCTCCCACTTCATAACCAAACTCACACCACAGCCACTTCGTGAAAACCCACTAGGTCAGAATGGCAGCCTCGCAGAAACAGCCGCATGGGCCGATAACTTATGGCAAACCAATGGTAAAGAAGCCCTCATCAACACACTTGCCATGGCCACCGCCGCCGTCATCATATCAGCGCTACTCGCATGGCTGATCATTCCATGGGGCAGCCGCGCTATAGCCCAAAGGCACCCCCTCGAAGTATACAGCGGACAAACAAGCCAGCTCACCAATATCCTTTGGAAATCATACGGAATCATCACCCGTCTATTCTTCATACTCAGCAGAGCCATCCCCGAATACATCTACGCCTACCTCCTCATTGGCATCCTAGGCATCAGCGCCTGGCCGCTCGTCTTCGCGCTCGCCGTTCACAATCTAGGTATCCTCGGACGACTATGGGGAGAAGTTATCGAGAACCAACCCACCCCAGCCCCGAAGCAACTCCTCTACACAGGATCTAGCCGGCTACAGACCTACCTCCATAGCTTCATCCCATCATCATTCAACCGCTTCCTCATGTATCTCTTCTACCGATGGGAAACATGCGTGCGCGAAGCCACCGTGCTAGGAATGCTCGGCTTCGCCTCACTAGGACTACACATCCAGCTCGCCCGCAGCTTCTCACGAGCCTACGACGAAATGCTCTACTACGTGCTACTCGGAGCAGCAATGATCCTCATCGGAGACCTCATCTCCGTGCTACTAAGACGCAGCCTGAAGAAGCAATAACCACCTGCATAACCAAGCCCCGTGAAGAGAACAAACCTACACGTTCATCAGGGAAGCCGCCCCAGGCAGCAGAATTTTAATGATGAAAAATCACAGCATGAACTCATTAAAAACTAACCAACAAAAAACCCTCTAACTCATTGAGTTAAGAGGGTTTTTTAGGTTAATCAATGGAGCCGGTTAACGGATTCGAACCGTTGACCTACTGATTACAAATCAGTTGCTCTACCAACTGAGCTAAACCGGCAACTATTGATTACTTGCTTCCCGCACATGCTGAAAGCGGCGCGAGTCTCTCTATTTTCCCTCATGATGCAAGTTTTTTTCATCCTAAAAATCATTTTTTTTAGAGCAACCCGCAAAAACCACTTAAACACAATCGTTTGCAACAAGCCCACCTTCATCACAACGGCCGCGACTAGCGGCAAGCAGCCACAGGAAAACACTCGCAACAAGCAGAGACGACAGAGCAATATGAAGCACCTGAGCAATCGGCAGTATGCCCACCTGCGCAAGGATCAAGCCCAGAAACATCTGAGCCAGAACCAAACCTAAAACAAGCCCCTCCAAGCCACGCGCCCCTGTTTGCTGCTGACCTGCCTTATAGAAAAACAACCCCGCCACAATGAGGATAGCCCATGACCCACTACGATGAACCAGATAAGACGGACTTTGCTCTAACTCAGCCACCCACTCCGAGCGTGGCTCATTAGGATGAGTCTTCTTCAGCAGATCCGTCTTCTCCCTGATCTGCGACCCCAAGACACCCTCAAGTAACACAAGCGAAAAGAGCAATACTGCTAACCTAGTCAAACCAGAAGTCAGATACTTCCTCGCCAGTCGCCACGGGTTATCACACGCCCTCCATGAGATATAGACGAGGACACACAGCATCAAAATAGCCAATGCCATGTGAATGGTAATCACCCCCGGCTTCAATCCACTCCTCACAATTTCGCGCCCCATCAAAGCATTGGCAAGCAACAGGATAAATGCCAACGAGCTAGCTACCAAGACAGCAGGCCTTTTCTTACGGTGCCAAAATGAAGCAATCAAAGCCGCTAAAACCAGTAAACCTAGTGGCAGTGAAGTGAGCCGATTAATAAACTCCGTCCACGTATGCACAGGATTATAGTTAGCGATCACAGACTCCGTAGTAATACTCTCTGGATCAATACCATACTGCTTCGCCTTAAGCCTATATTTATCAATATCGAGTTTGGCAGGATCAATCTGATCGGCACTCGTAGGAGGGATCAAGCACCCCCAGCAGCGAGGCCAATCTGGACACCCCATACCAGCACCGGTCACGCGCACAACAGCCCCCACCATAATAAGCACCGCTAATGACACACAAGCAGCTGCAGCTAATTTTTGTAATCTGGTCACAAGACACCCTTAAGAGATAATCCCCCCTCTCGCAAGCCAACGACGCACTCTTTTCTCAAAAAGACCACATTATCATCCAGCATCGGAATTTTATAATCAGTATTCGGATTTTATAGTTTCGCATTCGGATAAATCCACTACTCTGCCAGCCACATGCCAGCTCAAGCCACCAATGTCAGACGCGCCGCTATTTCTGCTCTCAGAGCATGGGAAAAAGGTCACGTATACATGGACTCCCTCATCGACCGACAAGCCGCAAAAAATAGCTTAAGTCGACAAGACAGAGCACTACTCCAATCCATCCTCTCAGCCGTGCTCAGAAACCGCAGGCTACTAGACTTCTGGATCGGCAAGCTTCGCAAAGGCAAGCTCGACCACGAAACACGCGACATCCTCCGAGTCGGCATCGCCCAGCTACTCCTCCTCGGCATCGCCGACCACGCAGCCGTCAATGAAACCGTCAACTGTGGCAAACTCTCTGTCCGCGGACTCATCAATGCCGTCTTGAGACAAACCATCGAACGCCGCGAGCGCCTCCTTGAGCAAGCAGCAGAACTTCCCGTCCCAGAGCGCCACTCACACCCTGACTGGCTATGGAAACGCTGGAAAAAAGCCTTCGGCCATAACAAAGCCCTCGCACTCATGGAGTGGAATAATCAGCCCGCAAAAACCTTTGCCCGAGCAAATTCACTGCGCCCTGATGCTCTTCAGACGATTGAGCAGCATGAACGCACCACACCAGTTGAAGGTGTCGACGGATTCTTTCAGCTAGAAGGACCTCCTCCCGGCGAATGGATAAAACACGGCCTCGTCTATATCCAAGACCCCGCCACGCGACACTCCGTAGAGCTACTCGCCCCCAACCCTGGCGAAATCATTCTCGACGCATGTGCTGCCCCCGGTGGCAAATCAGCACTCATCGCAGCCGCCATGGATAACCAAGGCGAAATGCTCTGCACCGACAGCAACCCAAAACGCCTCCCTCGCCTCGAAGAAAACCTAGAGAATCTAGGCATCGACATCGCACAGGTCGCAGCCCACGACTGGACTAAGCCAGCTCCAGCAGAATGGCACGGTAAATTCGACGGCATCCTCCTCGACGTCCCATGCTCGAATACAGGAGTCATGCGCCGCAGACTAGATGCACGATGGAGGCTCCAAGCCACAGACATCACCTCCGTCATAGAAACGCAAAAACTCATCCTCAAAAATGCCCTCCCCTGCGCCAAGCCCGGCGGCCGTATTGTTTACTCCACATGCTCCATCGAGCGCGAAGAGAATTACGATGTCGTAGCCGACTGCATTAGCCAGAATCCAGACTGGAGCATACAGAACGACCACCAAGCCTTCCCATTCAAAGACCAAACAGACGGAGCCTACGCCGCCTGCATACTAAAATCCTAAACTCAGACTAAACTAAAACTGAGCCCTCGCACACAGGCTAGCCAAAACAGGTCACTCCAACAAATGGCTCCGCCCGCACAGCGACTACACACACATACTACCCAGCTAATTTATGAAATCTTGCCTTAGCATCATCGTCGTAATGGTTATCCTCGTCACCTTCGCAGGGACGAGTGCCCTCATCTGGTATAATAGCACAGCAACTGAAATCTCACCTGGTGAAGATTTCCAAAAAGCACCTGAAGTAGAAACCGAAGCTCAAACCACTGATTCTGAGACCGCTCAAACTCCAGCGCCTCCCGTGTCGAATTAATCCCCTCTGATCACCTCGAATCATCCGAAACGAGCACGTCACCACGACTAACTCCCCCCCCAGAAATGCCACACAGAGTGACCACCGCCCCCAAGCGAATCTGTCTCTTTGGTGGCACGTTTGACCCCATTCACCTCGGTCATACCCATATTGCAGAAGCTGCCCAGAAGCAGCTCCAGCTCGACCAAGTCATCTTCCTACCCTGCAGGCAGTCACCACACAAAGCCAGCAAGAGCCTAGCCAGTGACACCCAAAGGCTAGAAATGTGCCGCCTTGCAACATCGCACCTGCCATGGGCTGAGGTAAGCACCTACGACCTAGAAGCCCCCTCCCCGTCCTACTCATGGCGCACAGCAGAGCACATAAAAGCACGCTCCCCTGACGCCCGACTCTTCTGGCTCATGGGAACTGACCAATGGCAAGCCCTACCAAGGTGGAACCGCGCAGACCACCTAGCATCACTCGTCGACTTCATCGTCTTCAGTCGAGGCGAACACCCAGAAGAAAGACAAGGCATGAACATGCATGCCATTGCAGGTGAACACCCAGCATCAGCAACGGCAATCCGATCCAGCCTTTCCAATACTCACTGGCTTAATAATAGCACCTTAGACTACATCCAAAGCAGGCAACTCTACAACCTAAGCAAGCCTTAGCACAGACCACCACGCACCTTATACAGCTAAAACTGTGTAAAATAATGATAATAAGATTAGCAATCTCACTATAATTAACTATTATTTTAAAAGCTTCTTACCAAACTCCTCATGATGACTAAAAACCACCTAATCACTCTCACCCTTGCAATCGTTAGCGGAGCGATGGCACCCTTAACTATTAGCGCTCAAGAACAAGACTACAATCTCCAGCGCCAACAAGACTTCTCCAACTTGCCTGAAGCCAAGCGTAGCGAGTATGTGAAGCTCCTTCAAAAAGCTCAAAGCTTGAGCTCACAAGATCGTATTTTTGATACCCTAGAGAAAATCAACGAAGCAGATAAGATATTTCCAGATCACCCTATCTCACTCAATCTCAAAGGTGTCTCATACATGCAAATGAGAAACTATGACAAAGCTACTAGTATTTACCAAGAGGCATTGGCAAAGTCCCCAAAAAACAGCAGCCTGCGTTTCAACCTAGCAGAGATCGAATTCGTCTCGAAAAACTGGCAAGAAGCTGAAACACAATTCATGAATCTGCTCGAATCAGACTATGAGTTAAGTAAAACCCTAATACACATCTGCGAATTCAAAATCTTACTATCTAAGCTCAAGCTTGGTAAAGTCGAAGAAGCTACGAAGATGTCAGAAAAGTATGACCGCTGGGATGACACCCCATTCTTCTACTTTTCAAAAGCCGCAATATTCCAGTATGAGGGTAAAACACCAGAAGCGCGCAAGCTAATCGCTGACTGTATCAAAGTATGGAATAACCCTAGTGCTCTTCACTCATGGGCGGATACCGTAAAAGAATACGAGCTATTTAAAAACGACTTCTCAGCAGCAGATGACAAGTAGCAGGTAGAATCCCTACTACACCGCCTCAAAACACCTACTCTCACTGAGTAGGTAACTCTTAAAAGATCCGATAAGATCAAACCAGGCAGTAATACTGGTAGAGGCATCAGATAATAGTAGCGGTCAATCACACCGCCCGATTACACCAAAGGATAATCGGTAACTTGCTCAAACTTGATACCATATGTCTCAGCAATTTCTGGAGCTGCAGACGCCTTATACACCTCGCGGTAATAAATCTCCTTCACCCCATATGCGGCTAAAGTCTGCATACAGGAAGTGCACGGCATCGTCGTAGAAGCAATGATCTTCACCTCGCCGCGCTTGAATAAGCTACAAAGGTTCACCTCTGCATGCAGCATGAACTTCTGCCTCGCATCTCGGTCATCCCAAAACCCCTCAGGCGCATCAAAGCCAGGAGCAAGACCGTTATAAGCTGTTCCGATCACGCGGTTATCATAATCAAGGGCCGCAGCCCCCACCTTACGAAAAGGATCCTCTGAGCGCAGGCTCGCCACATGTGCCAGAGCCATTGCATACTGAGGAATCGTCATTCTTGATGAATCACGTCGAGGGCAGTCATCGTTCATCTCCATGACCAGAAGCCAACACCGAAGAGATTGCCCTGTCGAGTCATTAGCGAAACTCGACTCAAAAACATGTTAGCTCCCTCAGAGCAGCTCTACGCCACTACTGCTCGTCCTTACCTCTCAGATCCTCAAGAACACCTGTCATATCGCGCAGTCCAGCCCATACCTCAGCTAGCACATACACAGGAGCCTGCTGCCGCACCGCCAGAGCCAGACAGTCACTTGGGCGCGCATCGATCTCGATGACCTTACGCTCCATGATCTCATTCTCAGCAATGACAAAGAGCCTTGCATAATAGACATCCTCCTCCACCCGCATAATGACCACCCGGTCCACACGAGCACCCATGGCCTCCAGTGTTTGCGAAAAGAGGTCATGGGTCAGTGGCCTAGGAGGCTTCACCCCAGACATCACCGCATTGATCGAAGCCCCAATGGAAGGCTCGATATAGAAAACAATACTCTTCTCCCCATCACCGAGGAATACAGCACAGCCAGCCGAAGTCGGCATCAGCGCTATCGGCTCTACCCTTACTAATTGGCTCATGATGATGAGTCCACCCTTCCCTCATTCTTGCGCTCCATAAATTTCCGCGACACAGCAATATACTTCTCAGCCCACTTCTTCACCCCTAGCTGCTGCTCCTTATCAAGTGACTTCACCACCCTCGCAGGGCTCCCCAGCACCAATGATCCCGGAGGAATCTCCATACCGCCTGTCACCAAGGCATGTGCCCCAATAATCGAGCGTTCACCAATCACCGCACCGTCTAAAATACAAGCCCCCATACCCACAAGCACCTCATCCTTCACCGTGCATGCATGGATCACAGCACTATGACCCACAGTCACAAGCTCACCAATGTAAGCACCATAGTCATCGGCCAAATGCACTACTGCATTATCCTGAATATTCGAACGAGGCCCGATCACAATATCATTAATATCACCACGAAGTGTCGTATTATACCAAATACTAGCCTCCTCCCCCACCGTCACCCTACCAATGATATCAGCACTAGCGGCGACAAAAGCACTCGGATCAATCTCAGGAACTCTATTATCAAACGTCTCAATAGCCATGGCTCAAATCCTATCCAAAGAAGTAATTATCACAAGTTGCAATCTAAATATACTAGTGCCATATTGCCAAGCGATCTTAACCAAGGCGACCTAGCCTAAACCGTCTCGCAGTAACACATACTCACCACCCCGCACGACTCATTGGACTCACTTATGAAGGAAACACTCACCGTCATCGCCATTATTATTTTTGGCCTCGCTCTTCGCGCCTGTAAGACATCCTGCCTGCGCAAACTCGGTGCCCTCATACTACTCCTCGCCTCAGCGCTCGGCTTTTACTTCATCAGTAATAGTATCATCATTGGGCTACTTGCTGCTTTCACCTGGTTCCTACTCCCATGGGTAGAGCTCCTCACCCGCATCCGCAGACTACGCATGCCACTAGAGAACCAGCTCGATGACAACTTCACGCTTAATACCCAGTGCTGTAATGACGTTCGCAAATACGCCCGTAACCTAGAAAACAACGGCTTCGAACACATCAAAAACTGTGGCTGGAACCTCGGAGGCATGAATCAACTCTACCAGCTCTACTGGAATGCAGAAACCAAAGCCATAGCCACCCTCAGCCTCTGCGAGCAATCCCCCCTCACCTTCTCCTATCTCACCATCACCAGCAAAGACATCAGCAATGGCATCTGGAGAACGACCAACTTTCCCTTCTCCCCCACCCTCAAGCCACAGCAAGGCATCCACTCGAATCAAATAAGCTGTGTCAACGACTGTGCTAATCGACTCATCACCAAGCACAACGACTACCTTAGCAAACAAGGCTTCATCGACGATGACATCAGCATCCCTGACCCTGACAGCCTCACCGAAGAGATCGAAAACGAGCTTAACAGCCAAATCCAGCAAAACATCAAACAAGGCATCATCAGCCCGACTGCTGACGGCCACTTCCGCTACACCATCCGCGGACTCTTCTTCCTCTGGAAACAATTCGTCAAGGACATGATCAGACTCTGCTAAAGAGCAGCCTTTGACACCACCTTGCCTATCCTTCTTATGGCTTCTTACTCCGCCAATGGCTGAGACATAGCAATGGATAAGAAACTAGCAAACTCAGGACTCCAGCCCAGAGACTCCAGCTTCGTGCTCAGCACAGCCTTACTGCTATTACCACGCTTACGCGGACGACTAGCATCCATTGACGGCGGCATTGGCTTTTGGAAATGATCTGCAAGCTCGCGGTAGCAATCATACTGGCTCACAGCCCTAGCACTCACATTATAAATCTCACCAGCAGTCACAGACCATTGCTCAGCGATCAAGAGCAGTGCCCTCGCCACGTCATCGCGGTGGATGAAGTTCATCATACGCCCCCCATCACCATCAAGGTGAGCTGTGCCATTGAGAAGATTCTTCAGCACATGGCACCGACCCGGGCCATAGAGACCCGATAGCCTAGCCACACTACCGCCGGCAGCGATGACCAGCTCCTCAGCCTCACGTAGCACCTTACCCGTCGCCGAGCTAGGAGACGCAATGCTATCCTCAGTCACCTCCGAATGATCCTTCTGATCATATACTGAAGTGCTCGAAGTAAAAATAAAAGGCGTCTTAGGAAAACGAGCTACCAAATGACGACAGCCATCATAGTAAACCCTACGATAGCCCTCCTCGCCGCCACCTCCAGAAGCAGCACAGGCAATCACCAGATCATACTCACCAGTAAGTGCTGCCACCTCCTCAGCAGACGAAATATCACAAGCCACCGCGCTAGCCTGAGCAGTAATCTCGCTACTCGCAGAAACACTGCGACTAAGCCTAGTCACCTCCCAATGAGCCGCCAGAAAGACCTGCTCCACAGCCTCACCTAAGAAGCCATATCCCGCTATAAGTAACCTAGCCATTCATCGATATACCTAAGATCTCCTCAGTCGCCTCACGTGGACGCGCTGTAAGAATGTCGGGCTTACCCTCAGTCACCAGCACCGTGTGCTCGAAGTGAGAGGAATTCTTCTTATCATTAGTGATCACTGTCCAGCCATCACTCAAAATAGTCACACCAGCAACACCAGCATTCACCATCGGCTCGATAGCCAGCACCATACCTGGGCGAAGCTTCGGAGAACGACCCGGCATCCTGTAATTAGGCACCTGAGGCTCCTCATGGAGTTCCTTACCGACACCGTGACCTACGAACTCACGCACCACGGTAAAATCATACTTAATAACATGCTCCTCCACAGCACCGCACAAATCAGCAAGATAATGCCCGCTGCGAGCCTGATCGATCGCCTCATAAAGAGACTGCTCAGTAGCACAAAGAAGACGCTTCGTCTCAAGGTCGATGTCTCCAGCAGCCACCGTAGTAGCATTATCACCGATCCATCCTCCCTTGGTAATACCTACATCAATTTTGATAATATCGCCCGGCACAATAATACGGTCAGAGCCGATGCCATGCACCACCTCCTCATTCATAGAAATACATACATGCCCTGGGAATCCACGATACCCCAGAAAGGCACTCTTACAGCTACGCTCCTTCATAAGCTCCGCCGCATACGCATCGATCTCACCCGTCGTCTTCCCCGGCTGGATCTCCTTAGCACACAGCTGCAGGATCTCACTAGCAGTCTCACACGCCACACGCATCTTACGAATGTCTGCAGATGTCTTAATCGGAATTCTTATTTTCTTAGCCATATTCTTCGATAATATTAGAAATAATCGCCAACTTAAACCTTATCGTCAAGAAGACCCATTTCGCTCTCAGTAATGGTCACAAGGGATACGCCCTTTCCCAAGAATGAAAAGCACAAATCCCCGCCAAGAAAGGAATTCAGGCGGTAGGTTATAGAGCCTCGTTGACTGATTGGGGAGAGGCTTGGTTGACGATGCTAGCCATAGGAACAATCGATGACTACCAAGCTCCGAACTCAATCAACTTCCAGCAACGCCCTTAATACTTCAATATCGCCTGAAGTTCCCACGTTTTCTTATCCTTGTCCACACTTGGGCCGTTATAGCCAAGAAGCCTAAAGCTAGAGTGCTTTAGCTGCTTATTACTCAGCTCAGCGAGAAGTTCATCTTTTGCTCTCTGGATCGTTTTTTTATCCCTATCACCCTGCCATGCGTAGCTAAGAGCCTTTGCCGCTGCCACATCGACTACGGTGACCTTAGCACCATCTGAGCCTTTTTCACCTACGGCCAAGTCTTGATAAAGAAAGGCCATGGAGTCCATCGCGAGTGCTTTTCCATCCTCATCCTTCATCCTCATCTCCACAGGAGCCGTCATAGGGATATTGTTATTCTTGATATGCTTGAAGAGGCGCCAGAAGGCAAAAGATGACCCCTTCCCTTTCGTCACCGCAGCACGGTAGGCTGGGTATTTTTTCTCAGTGACCTGATCATAAGGCCCGGGCATTGGCCACCCCTTCGGAAGTGGGCTCTCACTGACATAGGCAGGTTTCGCTGCATTCTGCTCACCTGCATGGTTCATTTGGGAAAAAAGAAATAAAGACATCACACTTATGACTACAATCTGAAGATTCATGTATTACCAACAAAGCATCGCTTAACGTGAACGCAAGTAAAAGAGC
>JALZUH010000041.1 GCA_023301645.1 Akkermansiaceae bacterium | reverse complement strand
TCACTATGGCACAGCGCAAGCCCCCCTCACTCTTTCTGCGCACGATTTATAAGATCTACCGTCATGGCTCCACGCTGAAGCACCTACGAACCTCCACCCTACTCCCACCGGGGATACTTATCCTCCTCCTCATCCCCCTGCCTTGGTTACTCCTCCCCCTTCATAACCAAGCATCCATCTGGCAGCTTCGAGCTATCCTCCTCGTCACCCCAGTCATCAGTGCCATCTGGCTCATCTTCCGGCGTGGCAAGGTCAGTGTCACCCGTGACACCCCGAAGCTAGCAACCGTCGGCCAGCCTATCAGCTATCAAGTCACCATTCGTAATGAATCCTCGACACCACTTAGAGGTGCTACCGTCACCGAAACCCCAGTAGACAATCGCCCCTCACTGCATGCCTTTTGTTACACCCGAGAGCCCTATGAAGAAACCAGAAACCTCTTCGACCGAGTCCTCTCATTCTACCGCTGGCTATGGCTAGAGGAGCAGCTCACCTTATTTGAAGCAACCCCCACAGCCCCTATTCCCGAGCTTAAGCCCAACGACCAGCACACCGCTCAAATATCACTCACCCCCATAAAAAGAGGTGTCATTGAGCTCTCTGATATCAGACTCTGCCTGCAAGACCCTCTAGGTTTATTACAGAAATGCCGCCCAAACCCCTCCTCATTCGACACCATTACCATCCTCCCACGTAGGTATAGCATCCCCCCCATGACACTAGGTGGTAACGCCCAGCTCCAATCAGGAGGAAATACCGTAGCCAATACCCAAGGACAATCAGGCGACTTTACCAGCATCCGCGAATACAAACCCGGTGATCCCATCAAGCACATCCACTGGAAAAGCTGGGCACGCACAGGCAAACCCATCGTCAAAGAATATGAAAACCTCACACTGCCACGCTACGCACTCGCCCTAGACACCTTTGGCACCACCTACCAGTCAGACCAAGCAACGCAACTAGACCAATTCCACAGCTTTGAAGACGCCGTCTCCATCGCCGCATCCTTTGCCGCCAGTATCCAGACGCAGCAGTCCGCCCTCGACACCCTCTTTATCGGTCAGCAGGCACACCGCTTCGCATCCTCACAGGACGAAGCCACCAGTGCTCAGGCACTTGAGATCTTAGCCCGAGCCAGCCTCTCTGATGAGAACCACTCAGACGACCTCGAAGCACTCATTATCAAGCAGCACAAAGACCTCAGCCTATGTATCATCATCTTCACGGGCTGGTGTGAGCAACGACGCCAAACCGTCATAAGACTCCACCAAGCAGGTATCAAACTCCACATCATCGCCCTGTGTAGAGATTTAGCTTCAGCCCAAGAAATCCATAACGACCACCCTGTCCCTGTGAACATTTGCTGGATAAGACAGAGCCACATTCAGCAAGATCTAGCCCTCATGCTCACTCACTAAGATGACGACCTCCCCACCACGATTCTTAACAGGTGTCACCCTCATCTTCTGGGGCTACATGACCGAGCACCTGCTAGTCAGCCTGCTGGCAGCCGTCATACTAGAAGCCAAGCACTGGACCACCACACGCTGGTCTCTCAGCGACACATCCTATGTCAGAGCCTGGAATAGCTCTATCCTCAGTGCCCTCATCATAGCCACACTCGCATGGTTTAATGGACTCAAGCCTAATGAAATCCACAGCATTTTTGTATGGATCCCCATCTTCCTCCTCCCCCTTGAGCTAGCGCAACGCTACGGCACCAAGGATGCCATTCCTCTGAATACCTTCTCCTTTATTGCCAGAAAGAAATGGATCCTCGACCAAGCCGCAGGGCGAGAAACAAGCACCTGCGATATCAATACCAGCTACCCCTACATCGCCATTGCCCTCCTCGCCACAGCCATGGGCAGTAGCCGCGGCCACCTTCACTTCATCGGACTCTCCGTCATCATCGCCCTCTGCCTCCTCAGTGTAACGAAGAAACATGCACTTCGCCCACTAGCGTGGAGTATCGCCCTCACCTGCACCCTAGCACTCTCCTTTGGCGGCCAATGGGTAGTCAAATCAGTCATTGATCAATACGCAGGCTTAAGTTTCAAGAACCAACCAACAGGCCTATCACCTAATGAATCCCGCACCGCCATTGGCAAACTAGGAAAGATCAAACTAAGCCGCCGAGTATTCTGGCGAATGCAAGTAGGCCAAGCCGCCATCCCCGACCTACTAACCACCGCTGTATATAATCACTACTCAAGATCAAGCTGGAAGCACCTCCCGCCAGACGACCTCACCAGAGACCAAGACTACCTAGGCCCTCGTGATATTGACTTCCTAGAAAACACAGCCGTCCACATCTTCGATGAAGAACAAACCAACTACCAAGACAACCCACAATTCATCAAGATCACCGGAGAAATCAAATCCAACCTCCAAGAAAATGCCATACCAGCACCTGCTAACCCGGCAGCCCTACTCACATCGGGTAAAGAAACAGGTATCGAGACCAACTCTCTAGGAACAGTTCGCATCACCAACCCCGACTTCTCAGTTATTAACTATAAAGTATGGCAAGGCGCACGATCCAACACCGAAGCCACGCCAAACACCTCACACGACCTAGCTATCCCAGAAGAAGAGCGCGAAGCCATCCAGAGAGTCGCCCAGAGCCTAGGACTCCACGACCCATCACTTAGCACCGCCAAAAAGATCCAAATCCTCCGCCGCCACTTCAACGGCCAGTTCCAATACACCACTCACCTAAGAACAACCCAACACACCCGTATTACCAAACGCAACGCTGTAGGGATCTTCCTCGAAAACACCAAAGCAGGACACTGCGAATACTTCGCCACAGCCACAGCCATGCTACTACGAGAGAGCGGAGTCCCCGCACGCTACTGCGTAGGCTTTGCCGTAAAAAACAAATCTTCCACAACCAATACATGGCGTATTCGAGGAACTGACGCCCACGCATGGTGCCGAGCATGGGTAGACGACCACTGGGAAAATGTCGACCTCACACCAGCCTCGTGGCGAAGCAGCGACACAGGCGCCAAGATGCAATGGATCAATCAATTCATCGAATGGTGGCAAATCGCACGTGAAGACTTCACCCTCTGGAGAACTAATGGAGAGAATAAATCAACCGTATCCACCCTGCTTATCAGCAGCCTAGCTATTCTCCCCCTATGGCTCCTATGGCGACTATGGCGTGCCAAGAAAAACAACCACGCAAAAAGTAGCGCGCGAGACCACGTCCTACAGCCAGCTCTCCCCACAGCCCTCAATCAGCTAGAGCCCATCGTAAGCCGCCAAATAGGCCCTCGCCCGGTCGGCACCACCCTTCCCCAATGGATGAGCACTCTAAGCTCGCTAGACCCCCGTATCAAAGAACCTCTCGCCCGTGCATGCCAGCTACACTCCACCATACGCTTCGACCCCAGCTACCGCTCATCTGAGACTACTCACCCAGAGCTAGAAACTAAGCTCCAAACAGAACTCGAAGCCACCGTCAAAACCCTGCACAAGCTCATCAAAGAGAACCAATCGTAGAACACCCAGCTCAACCCTCAGCAACCACACGTGCCTCCACCTCACACAGTGCCCACTGAGCATGCTCAGCAATCAAGGCGTCCTCACTCTCTGCCGCCTGCCTCAGAGCTGGTAAGTCCTCCTCACCACCGACATTGCCCAGTGCTACACACACATTGCGCAAGAAACGATTACGCTTAATACGCTTAATAGGAGACTTCGCAAAAAGCTCACGGAAGTCATCATCTGTCATATCTAGGAAGTCACGCAGACGCTTCTCAAAAACAGCCTGACGAGCATGAAAACGCGTCTCACGACTCACCTTAGCAAAGCGATTCCAAGGGCAGACATCCAAGCAGCTATCACAACCATAAATCCTATCCCCTATCTGTTTTCTAAATTCGATAGGAATAGCCCCCTGATTTTCAATCGTCAGATAAGATATGCACTTTTGCGCATCCATTCTATGCGGAGCAGTAATCGCATTGGTTGGGCAAGCATCGATACAGCGTGTGCATTTCCCGCAGTGATCACCAAAGGGCGAATCAGGTGGCAGATCCAGTGTCGTGATAAGCTCAGCTAAGAAAAACCACGTTCCCATCTTGCGATGAATCTGCACACACGACTTACCATTCCACCCCAGTCCAGAATCCGTCGCAAAATCCCGCTCTAATACCGGACCAGTATCCGTGTAAAACCTCTGCTTCCCGCCCATCTCCTCCATCGCGATATTGAGATCCTTAAGCTTCTCCTCGATAATATGATGATAGTCCTCATTCCACGCGTAGCGAGCAATACGGTAATCCACGTCTGGATCTTCCTCCCCGGGGAAATAATTCATCGCCAAGCTAACCACCGAAAACGCCCCCTCAACAAGTAAGGAAGGATCGCTACGCTTCTCCACATTACGCTCCATCCACTTCATGTCACCAGCACAGCCATCGGCCAGCCACTGCTTATAGACATCAGCATGTGTCGCCTCCTTAGCCCGCGAAACACGGCAGTCATCAAAGCCCAACTTACGAGCAATCAACTGCAAGTTAGTCTTCCTAATATCACCCGTGAGCTTCATGACTGTGCATCAATAAGGGACTGACGGCGCCAGAACAAAGCAACATACCAAATAGCCACAATCACCAATCCCCCAGCCTCGTTACCAGCTGGGTTATCCTCATTGAGGAAAACTTTCTCCCCCGGCGTGAGATGCCCTATGCGGATCAACGCCACCGCCAATGAAGCCAAGCAGCACGACAAATAAAACCACCTCGGCAGAGCCCTAAAATAACTCAGTAAAGCCAGTAAACTACAGAGACCATACACAGCGACCCATAGATACCAAAGATCAGTATTAAACTCATCCAGATCATTTCTCTGAAAATAAGCAAACTGAGCAAAAATAACCGTCATCACGATACAGGCAGTGCGCATAGACAGAATACTAATCACTCCGGCTGCCCATGTCGAGATCAGCCTACGGTGTCGCCACTCTAGTTGACCTCACCGCTCCTCCACTGAGGATCTACTCGGGCGCTACTTCACCTGCTCCTTCTTACCCTTTTTGCCCTTCTTAGAATTCTTAGCATTGGCATCTTTACCATTACCCGACGAATGAATTTTCATTGTGCCATGAATATAACGCTTCAATTCCTTTTCACTCCAAGGCACTGAGCGGTCGAAAATAGTGCTATACTGCGAGTAATTATGATCACTCACCGCATTCTCTTTCCAATGACGAAGCTGCTCATCATACTTCGAGCGCATCACCTGAAGCAGCTCAGAAGCATCAGGATTCTCCGCCAAGTTCACCATCTCAAGAGCATCATTTTTAAGATTAAAGAGCTCCTCAGTAGGCTTCATGTTCGCATCACCATACCACCAATACGTGTATTTAAGATCCTTAGTAATCGTCGTCAGGCACTGCGTAGCATCACTACCAAATACATTGATAAAAGAAATCTGCTCACGAACATCCAGCTCAGGCTGATCCAATAATGGTAATAAACTCACCCCATCCATATTCTCAGGGATAGGCAGCCCCGCTAAGGCCAGAATAGTAGGTGCGAAGTCGATATTACCAGAAAGTGCCCCACTACGAAGCTTCTTACCAGCAGCCTTGCTACGTGGGTCATAGATCATCAGCGGCGCGCGTGCAGCCTCCTCCAGTGGCAGCACCTTAGATCCATAGCCATGAGCACCACATAGGAAACCATTATCACTCGTATAGATAATCACCGTATTATCAGCCACACCCTGAGCATCTAGCTCCTCACGGATCATACCAAGAGCCACATCAATCGCGTAAATCTGCTGATAATACTGCCCCATCACCACATCATAATTACGATCATACTCCCAAGAGCTAAATCGCCCGTGCTGACGCCCAGTTTTACTCTGCTTCGATAAGTGCTCACCAGCCTCACGGCCATAGTTCTCAGGCTTAGTGAATGTCTTGCCCTCATAAATATGATCAAACTCAGGATCTGGCTCCACTGGGCGATGGGGAGCCTTAAAGCTAATAGAAAGACAGAACGGCCTCTTCTTCAGCACAGCCTCCTTAATGACATCCTGACCAAAGGCACCATACGACCGAGTCGAATGTGGATACCTCTCTGCATACTTACGCATCGATTTATTAGCCACAGTCTTATAGTTCGACTGCCCCGGTGCACCTCCCCAGAAGTCAAAATCCCCCACAGGCATCCAGTGACTATCCTTCAGCCCCTTCACCTCAAAGCCGAACTTACCAGCAAAAGCAGTCAAATAACCAGCCTCACGAAGTAGCACAGGATAAGACTTCTGCCAGATTTCAGGCGTCATATCGCCATGCTCAAAGTTCGTGCCCGTCTTATACTCATACATGCCCGTCATCGCACTCGCACGACTCGCCATACAGATCGCCGTCGTATTATAGTGCTTATCAAAAATCACGCCATCATATCCCAGCTTATCCATATGCGGTGTTAGCACCTCACTATTACCGTAGCAGCCCACCGAGCCAAAGTTCTGATCATCGGCTAGTAGGAAAATAATATTAGGCTTCTGCGTATCCTCAGCCTGTGCAAATGCCGCACAAAGCAGCGACATCGCAGTTGTAGTAACGACCCTCCTAAATCCTCTTTGCTGTGCTCTAGTCATCATATGATTTATCTATACTAAGTATACTAACAGATACATATAGAAATTTCACCAATCACCTAATAGCTCAAATTTAGAGCATCAAACATCCTCTCCACCTGCCTCTCAGAAACGCGACCCTTCTTCGACATACTCGGGGCAAACTCCGCCACCCGCCAGTCCATCAGTAGCCAGCCACACTCCCAGAGCTGGACCATCGAAGGATCCTTTCTCCAGACAGCAAACCAATGATACCAGTAGCGCTGCACTCGCTCGCGCTTCTCGTCATCCTTTACCTGCGGCAAGCTATCGAGACGCTTAAGTCGCTCCTCCATCGCCGCGAAGTAGCGCCCATACGCCACCATCCGCTCGTAGCCAGCACGCCAGACGAAGCCAGCCCCCATCAGCCACTCGATCTCCTCAGCCAAATCACTCGCCACCACCGACAAGTGACGATCACCCTCATGCGCAATGATCCACTCAGAAACACGGCGGTAGCTCTCAAGCATCACCTCCACGCCCGCTGCCACCTGATGGGCACACTCATAAATCTCACCCTTGCCCTGAGACGATGCCGCAGCAAAATCCTCCGCACATCTAGGTAACACCCCAGCACCCATCTTCCCCACAGCACCCTCGCAGCTCACCCTCATCAAGTCCTCTAAAGTAGTAGCCGTCTCGCCACCGAGTGATGGCAAGCTAGGCAGCATCACCTTCGCCATCATCCCCAGAGGAAACTTCCGCCTCACGTAATCCACCTGACTCACCTGATCGATCATAAACAGCCTCACACAGCCCGCACGGTGACTCTCCTCAGCCTCAGCCAAGCTCAAATAAGCCCTCATACCCACTGTATCCCCCTCATCGACCAGCGCGGGAAACACCTCACTATCCACCCCACCACTCTCCGCCCCTGCATCCACTCGCACAGGAATATCACCAAAGTCCCAGCCCTCACCACCAGTCATCTCCCACTCCTCATTGACCACCAGCTCACGACGAGCGCGCATCATACCAGTGAGCTGATCACGCAGCATCGCTACATCGCCCCCGAAGCCCAGCTCCTCGCCTGACTCACTCCATACCCGCACCTTAGATATCATATTATCAGGCAGACGGGACTCATCGAACATACCAGCCTCGATCATATGACCACTGCGCTCAGAAAGAAACTCAGCCAGCTCCATAAGTAAGCATCGACTCGGCTCCCAGCCACTCCACTCCGCCACAAACGCCATCGCCGCCTCGCGCGCTGGCGAGCACACCTGACGCTGCGACTTAGGTAATGACCTAATCAGCAAATAAACCCTCTCCTCCAAAAGACCTGGCACAGCCCACCCCAATAAGAAATCAGGAAAGCCCACCACCTCATCAAGAGCCACCTCAAAGACCACCCCATCATCGCGCTCGCCCGGAGACTCCGCATAGCTCACCTCATAGCTCCTCTCGCCACAAGCCACAGCATCGGGAAAAGCATCCAGATCCTCAATCTCCCCCCAGATACAATCCTCCACCCGCAGCATCAGCTGTTCCTCATGATCACCTGTCGTGCGCCACTTCTGAAAAGCCTTCGCCGTGCAGATATTCTTCGGAATACGATCGTAGAAGAAATCATACACCGCCTCATCAGACCAGAGCCCGCCAGCGCGCCGCAGCTTATGCTCAGCCCCCTGCACCTCATCACGAACCTCCTCTAATCGATCCAAGAACTGCCCACGCGTGCGTAAGCCCTCACCAAGAATCGCCTCCCTAATAAACACCTCGTGAGCCTCCTTAGGATTCACCCTACCGTAGAAAACCCTCCTACCATCCACGATTTTCAAGCCACCACAGAGCACCGTCTCCTTACCATACACCGCCCCCTGATGCTCATCCCAGTGAGCCGAATGATAGCGATGCTTGCACATATGCGGGATTAGCTCCTCTACCCAACCAATATCAATATCAGCCACCTTACGTGCCCACACGCGCGACGTCTCCACCAGCTCAAAGGCAAGTAGCCACTCAGGCTTCTTCTTACCAAATAATCCAGACCCCGGGAAAATAGCAAACTCCCTCGCCCCCGTGCTACGATACGCCCTCTTCTCCTTATCCCAGAAGCCAAACTGCATCGGAATACCAGACATGATCGACTTATGAATCTCATCATCCCCACCCCAGCCGCTACGCTCACGTGCTAACGGCTTAATCTTCACCTTCAGCGTATCACCAACAAGCCTGCGTAACTCAGAAATAATCTGATCCCACTCCATCACACGCCTGAAGCTCAAGAAATTCACCCTACAGTATTTACGCAGCTGATTCTTCTTAAAATGCCTCTTCTCGCGGAACTCATTCACCGCTGACCAAATATGAAGCAAGGTCAAGAAATCCGACCCCTCATCATTAAACTTCTCATGAGCCTTATCTGCCTCAGCCTGCTTCTCCTGCGGCCTCTCGCGCACATCCATCACGCTCATACCGCCCACGATCACCAGCACCGCATCCAGCACCCCGCGATCGGCAGCAGCCACCAGCATTCTCCCCAGACGAGGATCCAGCGGTAAGCGCGCCAGCTTACGGCCGATATCAGTAAGATCCTCCACCTTATCCATCGCCCCGACCTCAGCCAGCGTGCGATGCCCCTCACTAATCGCCTTCGCAGACGGAGGACTCAAAAAAGGAAAATCCCGCACATCAGGCAGTCGCAGAGACTTCATGCGCAAGATCACCCCAGCCAATGAGCTACGCCTAATCTCAGGATCAGTATACTCATCAGCCATCTCATGCACCTCCTCACTATAGAGCTTCACACAGACACCATCACGAACACGACCACAGCGACCACGC
Source organism: Akkermansiaceae bacterium (assembly GCA_023301645.1). Classification (GTDB taxonomy): domain Bacteria; phylum Verrucomicrobiota; class Verrucomicrobiia; order Verrucomicrobiales; family Akkermansiaceae; genus Oceaniferula. Next base: position 1,825 of record JALZUH010000041.1, on the reverse strand, counting down.
CGCTGCCTCGCACTCGCCTGACTAATCTGCTCCACCTGTAATCGCTGAATCTGGCGCGCAGGATTCCACCGACTCACCCGCGCCTGCCCCGTATCGATCACATACACAATCCCCGGAATCGTCACACTCGTCTCCGCCACATTCGTAGCCAAGACCACCCGCCTACGCGGACTACTCGTATCAAATACCCGCTGCTGATCATCCAGCCCCAACCTCGCAAAAAGAGGCAAAATCTCCGTATTATAAAACCCCTTCCCCTCCAGCACATCCGCACACTCACGAATCTCGCGCTCACCCGGCAGGAAAATCAGCACATCCCCCGCCGCATCCAAATCACTCACCCACTCCACGCCACGTGCCACATGAGCCGTAAGCTCCTCACCACTACTCAAAGGCGGCAGAAAATGATCCTCCACCGGGAAAGTCCGCCCCTCCACCATCACCACAGGAGCACCATCGAAATAATCAGAAAACATCCCCGCATCAAGAGTCGCCGAGCTCACCACCACGCGTAGATCACCACGGCGCTTCAGCAAATCCTTCAAATACCCCAGCACGAAATCAATATTCAAACTCCGCTCATGAGCCTCATCGATAATCAATGTATCATACTGCCTTAGATCCCTATCCCGCTGCGTTTCAGCCAGCAGAATACCATCCGTCATAAACTTAATCGCCGTCTCATCCTCCACCTGCTCGACAAAACGCACCTGATAGCCCACGCGCCCGCCCAGAGTCGTATCCATCTCACTAGCCACACGCTTAGCCACCGTAGCCGCTGCCAGCCTTCGTGGCTGAGTGCAGCCCACCCTCCCTGACAGCCCCTCCTCACAAGCCAGCTCATAAGCCATCTTCGGCAGCTGAGTCGTCTTACCACTACCCGTCTCCCCCACCACGATCACCACCTGATGCTCACGCATCGCATCCATAATCTCATCCCGACGCTTCGCCACAGGAAGATCAGGATACTTAATGACAGGTAAATCCAGCTTCCCCTTCGCAGGAGCCTTCCCCTTCTTAGAGTTCTTAGGATTAGAATTCATAGCATCAAGCTTGGTAGAGTGAGTAGACGGATCTTTCTCGTTAGGCGACTGAGACATCGCCACGATGAGAACAAGCAGCAGACAACTTGCCAAGCCCCATTAAGCAATACTTACACCCAGCAAAAAACGATTACCAAGAAAACAACCACCAAAGCCCCTCAAAAAAACTACCCTCACAAAAACTACCCTCACAAAAAAAACACCCCCTATAAAACAATAAGAGCAAAGCATCAAAGCACCTATTTAAGTGCCGATGAGCTTTGCTCTTATCGATAAAGTTAAATCAGGCAAACTGCCCGAATGAATGGCTCTAGCCTCAAGAACCAGTAGAACAATCAGCACCACCTGGGGTAGAAACACCGCCGTTACCAGAACAGCTAGTCAATGAAAGAGCAGGAAGAGACACGGCTAACGCCAACAACACGGAGTATTTAATTTTAGTCATAGTTAAAGTAAGATGAGATACTTTCTATTTTATTCCCCCTTTTTTCAATTAAAAAAACAACCTAGCGCAAAACGCATGTGAAAGACCACCTAAAAACACCACAAACCACTTAAACAGAAAGAATTCACGATCTGTATAAAAATCTAGAAAAGCTCCTTATTATTTCCCCTTTATAGAATACTATCACTGAGTTATTAAATTATTCGCTCCTCTCTATTTAGCTACCATTACCTACTGAATTAAAAATCACCATGTCACTTACCATTTGGATCAAACGTATCTTTCAGCAGCTCAAAGGGGTAAACCCATTTGCAGGAGATTACCAGATCGGAAGAGC